>JAGOGN010000082.1:3195-6826 GCA_017996675.1 Lachnospiraceae bacterium
TGCTTAACACCCTCAACACGCATTTTTTGCGTGTTGTTTTCAAATTCTATTTCCCCATCACTAAATAACTTGTTAACATGTTTTCGAATTGTCTTTTCATCTCTATCAAAAAGGTCCGACATTTGATTGGAACTTAACCACACGGTCTCATGATCTGGCGAAATCTGAACTTCCAATTCTACTTCTCCATCCCTAAATAAAACTACTTCATTCTCCATCTGCAATTTCCTCCAACTGTATATTGACATTCATATCCATTGCATTTGCAATCTTCACTAACATCTCTACAGATGGATTATAATCACCGCCTTCAAACCTGGTAATATTCGTTCTCGATATACCTGCACGTTTCGCAAGTTCTTCCTGTGTTATTCTCTTACTTTTTCTACATTCAGTGTACATTTGGGCTAGAACATTCTTTGCCTTATTTTGATTGATTTCTATTATTTCCTCTAATTCTTCTGTTTTGAAAAAGTAATCCATAGTCTCATCCTCCCTCTGATTGTTTCAAATATGATACTTTTGTTGTATCAGATTTGGAACATAAATGCAATTCTTTCGATATATAAAAAAAGAATGAGACTAATCGCTCATTCTCCATTCTGGATGTTCTTTTATTTGGTGAATCAATTCAATCATCTTATCTTCAATCTGTTGGATCACTTTACGAAAAGTCTCATCATCCTTTCCAGTTGGGTCCTCTAACCCCCAGTCTTCCCTGTGATTACAAGGTAACCACGGGCAGTTCACATTACATCCCATCGTAATTACCACATCGACTGTGGGAATTTCAGACACCAACTTCGAGGATTGTGTCTCCTCCATATCGATACCATATAATTCTTTCATTAGCCTCACAGCATCCTGATTTATTTGAGGTTTCGTATCCGTTCCAGCAGAATAACTTTCAAAAACGTCGGAAGCCATTTTTTTGCCTAACGCCTCTGCAATCTGGCTTCTACATGAATTATGTACACAAACAAACGCTACTTTTGTTCTCATCAGATTCTCCTTTTACTTCAAACAAAAAACCTAGGATCTAAAATACTTTCTCGTCCGATTTGCTATTTTTACTAGGGTCAGCATCACTGGCACCTCAACTAAAACACCAACAATGGTTGCTAATGCAACAGGACTTTGGGCACCAAACAAGGAAATTGCCACCGCCACTGCCAACTCAAAAAAATTCGATGCTCCAATCATTCCTGCAGGAGCCGCCACATCATGAGGTAATTTCAGTAATTTTCCTGCACCATATGCAATGAAAAAGATTAAAAAGGTCTGAATGGTCAGCGGAATTGCAATTAATAGAATATGAAGTGGGTTATCCAAAATCACTTTTCCCTGGAAAGAAAAAATGATGATCAAAGTTAACAATAATCCCACAATTGTGATTCCATTAAATTTTGGGATAAACACTTTTTCAAAATAGTCCAAACCTCTTTTTCTCACCAGGAAGTGTCTTGTGAGCACTCCTGCTAAAAGTGGAATTACTACAAATAAAACAACCGATAATATTAGTGTATCCCATGGAATCTGAACTCCTCCTACACCTAACAAAAAGGCTACAATTGGAGTAAATGCTACTAAAATGATCAAATCGTTGGTTGCCACCTGAACCACTGTATATGCGGGGTTTCCTTTGCACAAGAAACTCCAGACAAAAACCATCGCAGTACATGGCGCAGCGCCAAGTAGAACTGCTCCTGCCAGATAATCTTTTGCTAATTCTGGAGATATTAGTCCTTTAAAAACTACAAAGAAGAAGAATGCTGCAATTCCAAACATGGTAAATGGCTTAATTAACCAATTCGTAATCCAGGTAACATAGAGCCCCTGAGGATTCTTACCAACATTTTTGATACTTTGAAAATCAACTTTCAACATCATCGGAAATATCATTAGCCAGATTAAAATGGCTATCGGAATCGAAACCCGTGCATATTCAAACTTCCCTAAAAAGGCCGGAACTTCTGGCAACAATTTGCCCACAACTATTCCTACCGCCATACAAATCAGAACCCAAACCGTCAAATACTTTTCGAAAAATCCAATGTCTTCTCTTTTCTTATGATCCACAGTCGCTCCTCCTTAAATAAACAAATACTGAAAAATATTAAACATATAGCCAACAATTATGATTCCAACTGTACAAATTCCTATAAAAACGCCTAATAATTTCGGTTTAATCGCTTTACGAAGCATAATCATGGACGGTAAACTGAGCGTCGTAACGGCCATCATGAATGCAAGTACAGTTCCTAACTGCGCTCCCTTTGATAACAATGCCTCCGCAACCGGAATCGTTCCAAAAATATCCGCATACATTGGTACTCCTAACACCGTCGCAAGAACAACACCAAACGGATTATGACTACCTAATACTGTTACAATCCAACTTTCTGGAATCCAGTTGTGAATCAGTGCTCCAATTCCTACACCAATTAAAATATAAACTATGACCTTTCGAAAAGTAGCAATCATCTGATCCTTTGCGTAGATCACTCGCTCTTTTTTCGTCAAAGTCGGAGAGTCAATGTCTACTCTTGATGCATTTCGTATAAAATCCTCTACTTGGTTTTCCATATGCAATCTCTCGATCATAGATCCGCCTAACACCGCTACAATCAAACCAACAACAACATAGGTTACTGCTACTTTAGGTCCAAAAATACTCATTAACAAAATCAGCGATCCTAGATCTACCATTGGAGATGAGATTAAGAACGAAAAAGTAACTCCTAACGGCAGGCCCGCACTGGTGAATCCCATAAATAATGGAATGGACGAGCAGGAGCAAAAAGGTGTCACTGTTCCCAATAATGCTGCCATCATGTTTGCACGAATGCCATGGAATCTACCCATGATTTTCTTGCTTCTTTCTGGCGGAAAAAAGCTTTGAATATACGAAATCAGGAAGATCAGTGTACACAACAAAATCGTAATTTTGATCACGTCATACAAAAAAAACTGTACGCTTCCTCCAAGTTTCGATGATACATCCAGCCCTAACTCAGTTAACAACTCCCCAATCAATTTATTCAACCATTTCATCGCTAATACCTGGTTTTGAATAAATCCTCCAACGCTCTTTAGTACTTCCATTATGCACCTCACTTATTTTTTATAAATCTACTTTTTTCGATATATACTTCTAAGATAAAACCATCGAAACGACGGCTTTATTGTTGAACCTATTTTATTGTACTTTGCAGGAACAGTCTATCTCTCTGCTAACTATTTTCGTGACTTCTTCCAGCAATTGGCGAGCATACTCACTACCCTCTTCACTAATTGAATAGTGTGTCCATTTTCCTTCTTTTTTAGCGTTTACAACCCCTGAATCACATAAGATTTTCATGTGGTGAGATAAGGTAGACTGACCAATATTTAAATCTTCCAACAATCGGCAAGCACACTTCTCGCCTGACTGTAATAACTCTAGAATCATCAACCTGTTCTCATCGCAAAAAGCTTTAAAAACTCTGGCGTTCTTCTCATACTCTTGAATTGACATGTTCTCGCCTCCCTTATAGTAAGATTATAATTTACAAATCGATATTTGTCAATATGATTACTTCTTCTTTTTTACCAAAAACAAACGGTTATATTGTCCTTTCGACTTTTGAAT
>JAGOGN010000083.1 GCA_017996675.1 Lachnospiraceae bacterium
CTTCATGATGTAAAGAGAATTGTGCAAAGTATTCTGTCAAAGAGAATCGCACAGAATTCTTTAACCAGTTCTTTTGAATCTTTAGAGGCAATCTTAAAAAATATTGGTTGTGGAATTTTTGTAAAAGATTTTTCGACCAATGAAATTTTATTTCGAAATGAATTATATGGACGAGAAGTCAGTGCAGAACTGGAAAATCGTAATATTTCCTTTCACGAAACAAGTTTTTTGAATGATACAGTGTTGGAAGAAGTATATATTCCGACTTCCAGACGCTGGTTTGATATGCGTTATGTTCAAATTGCCTGGGTGGATGGCAGACACGTTGTTTTGTGCACAGCGCATGAAGTAACAGATAAGAAAGTTTATCAGCAAAAAATAGAAAACAGTGCAAACAGTGATTTCCTGACAGGTCTTTATAATCGTATGCGCTGTGAAGAGGATTTAAGAATCGCCATTCGTGAATCTGTAACCAATAAGGGAGAAGGAGCAGTTCTTTTTATCGACCTGGATGACTTTAAACACATTAATGATGGATTAGGTCATCAATATGGAGATGTATTACTAAAAGCAATTTCTTCCAGTCTGAAAAAAATCCCAGGAGTGAGCAGTAACTGTTACCGAATGGGTGGCGATGAATTTATTATTTTAGTTACCAATCAGAATTATGGTTACTTTGAAGAGATTCTTGAGGGTGTAGTAGCAATTTTTTCCAAACCATGGTCTCTAAAAGGAGCAGAATATTACTGTACCATGAGCATGGGAGTAGTGAGATTTCCAAGTGACGGAACGACAGTTGAGGATATCATTCGAAAAGCAGATATTGCTTTATTGGAAGCAAAAAAATGCGGAAAAAACCGCGTAGAGTTCTATGATGCGAATGTTGCCCAGACAGATGTAAAAAGACTGGATATGGAAAAATATATGAGAGCCGCATCCATAAATCCGGAGGAAGAGTTCGAGGTTTATTATCAACCTATTTTTGATATCTCTATTCCAGGACATCCATGTACTGGTGCAGAAGCACTGATTCGATGGAATTCGGCGAACTTAGGTTTTATTTCTCCAATGGAATTTATTCCACTTGCAGAATATTTAGGATTGATTACACCAATTGGAAGCTATGTTTTAGAAGAATCCTGCAGGCGCTGCAAACTGTGGAATGATTTAGGTCACCCTAATTATAAAATTAATGTGAATCTATCCATCATACAATTATTACAAAATGATATGTTGGATACGTTAAAAGATATTCTGGAACGAACGGGAATTAACCCTCAAAACCTCACCATTGAGGTAACGGAAGGGTTGGCCGTAAATGATATGGATTACATGAAGAAAATTCTCCAAAACGTGAAGGAATTGGGAATTCGAGTTGCCTTAGACGACTTTGGTACCGGATATTCTTCCCTGAAGCATATTCATGAACTACCAATTGATATTATTAAAGTGGATCGTTGCTTTGTAGAAGATGTTGGGAAAGATGAATTTTCTGAAGTATTTATTAAAATGGTATCCGAGCTTGCAAAAGCAATTGGAGTCAATGTTTGTGTAGAGGGTGTCGAAGTAGAAGAACAGTTTGCGATCATGGAAAAGTTAAAGGTCAATATGGTTCAGGGATTTTATTTCGACAAGCCAATGAAGTTAATTGATTTTGAGGAAAAATATGTATGATCGAATGTTTTTTTGCAAAATACTTGACTTCATAGTGTAAAACCGTTATCCTATGTTCAAATGAATAAAGTTCTTCAGGGCAGGGTGTGATTCCCTACCGGCGGTAAAGCCCGCGAGCCGAAAGGCATGACTTGGTGACAGTAATGAATTCCAAGGCCGACAGTATAGTCTGGATGAAAGAAGAGATCGTGTAATTTATGTGCTCTGGATTTGTAATATAATCCAGAGCATTTTTAAATGAAATCGTGACGCGCCCTGAAAAGGAGGCGCATTTTTTATGCAAAAAGATGAGTATTATATGAGTATGGCAATTAAACTGGCTCAAAAGGGCAGGGGATGGACAAACCCTAATCCGATGGTGGGAGCGGTAATTGTCAAAGACGCGGTTGTTTTAGGGGAAGGGTATCATCAGCGTTTCGGCGGTGCACATGCAGAAGTAGAAGCAATCAAGCAGGCGTATCAAAATGGATGCCAAAATCTAATCGGCGCAACGATTTATGTCACATTAGAACCCTGTTCTCATTTTGGAAAAACACCGCCTTGTGTAGATCGTATCATTCAGGAAGGATTTAGCAGAGTGGTAATTGGAATGATTGATCCGAATCCTTTGGTATGCGGGCAAGGAATTCAAAAGCTTAAAAAACAGGGAATCGAAGTTTTAGTAGGGGTATTAAATCAAGATTGTGAACGGTTGAATGAAATATTTTTGTATGGAATCAAGAATCAGATTTCCTGTGTTCACTATAAAACTGCAATGACCTTGGATGGAAAAATTCGAACAGTGGCAAAGCAGTCGCAATGGATTTCTTGTGAAGAATCTAGAAGAGAAGTGCAGGAAATGAGAAGTATTCATAAAGGCATTCTGGTCGGAGTGCAAACAGTATGCGAAGATGATCCAAAGCTGACCTGCCGACTGGATTCTTGTCGTCAACCAGTTCGAATTATCGTAGATAGTACTTTGAGAATTCCCCAAATGTCTTATGTGGTACAGTCTGCAAAAGAATATCCAACGCTCATTGCAACACTGAAAAGTCCAGATCAATATCCAGACTGGATGAAAGATGCAGGAGTGGAACTGATAACGGTAAGAGAAAAAAATGGAACATGTGATTTGCGACATTTGATGGAGGAAACCTACAAAATGGGAATCGATTCTATTTTATTAGAGGGTGGACCAACACTGGCAGCGTCTGCATTTGAAGAAGGAATTGTATGTTTTTTTACGGGGTATTATGCGCCACTTTTTTTTGGAGGAGAAGCGGCTATTGGTCCGATTGGAGGAAATGGTGTGAATCAAATCAAAGAAGCTTATCAACTAGAGGAAATGAAGGTATCATTTTGTGGCAAAGATCTGAAAGTGGAAGGGAAGGTGAAATATCCAGATGTTTACTGGAATCATTGAAGAATTAGGGATGGTGACTCAGATTCAGCAAAAGCCGGAAGGAATCCAACTAACAATTTCTTGTAAAGAAGTTTTGCACGAAACGATGATTGGGGACAGTATTGCCTGCAACGGGGTATGCCTGACAGTGACCAAGCTGATTGCGGGTGGATTCATAGCAGATGTGATGAATGAAACTGCAAAAGTGACCAATGTGGGAGCACTCAAACTGCATTCTATGGTGAACTTAGAGCGTGCGATGGCCGCAAATGGTCGATTTTCTGGGCATATTGTAAGTGGACATATTGATTGTCAGGAAGAAGTTCTAAAAGTAGTTCCAGATGGGTTTGCAATTATACTGCAACTATCCAAAAGCAAAGAAATACAAAAAAATATTGTTCTTAGAGGTTCTATAACCATAAACGGTGTGAGCCTTACAGTAATGGAGAATACACCAACTTCTTTTTGCGTTTCAATCATTCCTCATACCCAGAAAGAGACTAATTTGCAATTTTTGAAGGTTAAGGATCGAGTCAATATTGAAGTGGATATTTTTAGTAAATATATACAAAGTTTTTTAGGAAACTCAGTGGAAGAAAAAAAGGAATCAAGGATTAGCGAATCTTTTTTAAGAGCAAATGGATTTTAAGGAGGAAAAAAATGGTTACGATATCAAAAACAAGAGAATTAATTGACGAGTTAAGAATGGGTCACATGATTATCATTATGGACGATGAGAATCGAGAAAATGAAGGAGATGTCATTTGCCCAGCACAGTTTGCAACTTTGGAGCATGTAAACTTTATGGCCGCACATGCAAGAGGTCTGATTTGCATGCCAATGAGCAAGGAGTATGTGGAGAAATTGGGTCTTTCACCAATGTGTGCAGTGAATAAAGATAATCATGAAACAGCATTTACTCAGTCCATTGATCATGTATCCACTACAACAGGTATATCTTCCTACGAACGCTCTGTTACTGCAATGCGTGCGGTAACGGATTCCAAAGAAGATTTTCGAACTCCAGGTCACATGTTTCCATTGGCAGCAAAAGACGGGGGTGTGCTGGTTCGCAATGGCCATACAGAGGCAACTGTGGATTTTATGAAATTAGCAGGTCTAGAACCGATTGGATTATGTTGTGAAATTATAAAAGACGATGGAATGATGGCGAGAAAAGAAGATTTATTATCATTTGCACATAAACATCAGCTCAAAGTTGGAACGATTGAAGATTTAATTCTGTATCGCAAAAATACGGAAAAATATATGGAAATTGCTGCAAAAGCATTGCTGCCAACAAAATATGGTGATTTTACCATGTACGGTTTTAGGAATCCATACACGAAGCAAGAACAAGTCGCGTTAGTAATGGGAGATATTGCTTCAAAAGAAAATGTCCTATGCAGAGTTCACTCAGAATGCCTAACAGGTGACAGCTTTGGCTCAAGACGTTGTGATTGTGGAGAGCAGTATGAAGCTGCAATGAAAGAAATCGCCAAAGAAAAGTGCGGAGTCCAAATCTATTTAAGACAGGAAGGACGAGGAATCGGTCTTTTAAATAAAATTAAAGCATATGAATTACAAGATCTAGGGTTTGATACCGTAGATGCAAATATTAAGCTAGGATTTGAAGCTGATTTACGAGATTACTCAGATGCTGCTCAAATGTTACGGGCACTTGGAGTACAAAGTGTAACTTTGATGACAAACAATAAAGAAAAAGAAGATGGTTTGGAAAGTTACGGAATACCAGTTACAAAAAGAATACCAATTCAGATTGAGGCAAATAAGAATAATTTGTTCTACCTAAAAACCAAAATGGAACGAATGGGACACATTGTAAATTATTAAAGAGGAAGCATTTAAAAATAAGAAAGAAGAGGATTATAGCATGCAGGTATTAGAAGGAAAATTAGTAGCAAAGGATATGAAAGTAGGAATCGTGATAGCAAGATTCAATGAGTTTATTGGTGGAAAGTTGCTAGAAGGTGCAATCGACGCATTAACCAGACATGGAATGGATCGTGAGGACATTACGGTTGCGTGGGTACCGGGTGCATTTGAAATTCCATTAATTGCACAGCAAATGGCAGCAAAAGAGGAATGGGATGCCATTATTTGTCTTGGAGCTGTCATTCGCGGAACCACTTCCCATTATGATTATGTTTGTGCGGAAGTATCGAAAGGGATTGCGCAAGTAATGTTAAATGCTAACAAGCCTGTACTTTTTGGCGTATTAACAACGGATACCATTGAGCAGGCAATTGAGCGAGCAGGTACAAAAGCGGGAAACAAAGGATTTGACTGTGGTGTAAGTGCAATAGAAATGGTTCAGTTAATTAGACAGTTTGCATAATCATTATTTCAAACTTTACCAACGAATGGAATTGTGTTATACTTTAAGAAAATTAAGGAAGGGGGATCTTATATGAGGAGAGCCGTTAAGACTGCATAGCACTGGCTATTGCAATCATTAAAAATTGTAGATAGCCATTGCTAATCCTAGCATAAAAATTTAGGAGGGCAATATGGGCTATGTAAGAGCAGAACAGATTCTGCCAGAAGAAATTATTCACTTGATTCAACAATATGTTGACGGAGAGTGCATTTATATTCCAAGACGTTTAAATGAGCGGACAGAATGGGGCACAAAAACCGGAATTCGTAAGGATCTCGCAACGAGAAATCAGGATATCTATTCGGACTATGAACGAGGATATTCCATGGAACAACTGGCATATCGTTATTATTTGTCAGAGAAGAGCATACAACGAATTATTTATCAGATGAAGCGAATTTCGTTAACAGATGAGCCAATACCACTATAAGAAGGTATTGGCTTATTTTTTTTTAGAAAAAAGCTTGAGGTAGAAGAGAAACAAAAAGGTTGCTATAGTGTTAGTAGAAAGTTGAAAGGGGAAATACACGATATGACTACACCTTATTACACTGCTTAGCAAAGGCTATAGCAGAAGAAAATAGCCTTTGCATATCCATTTTAAATAGAAAAGGGAGATGCAGGATGTGCTATCAGTATAAAAAAATTAAAATCGTACCAAAACATTCGTATGAGGTGATCAGAAACTGTTCAAAATGCGGATGTAAAATGAATTATGTAAATACGGGAAGATTTCGCGTGAATGCAAATGGAAGAAGAATCGACGTTTGGTTAATTTATCAATGTGAGAAATGTAAACATACGCTCAACTTATCCATTTATGAACGTGTAAATCCAGAAATGATTCCAGGGGATGAGTACAAGAAATTTTTAGCTAACGATGAAGAATGCGCGCTAGAATATGGAACTAACTATCCGTTATTTGCAAAAAACAAAGCTCAGATTTGCGATGAGAAAATTGAATACCTCATAAAAGAGGAGATTGTTCCTCAAAAAGAAAACTTGGAGAGTACAATTTTCCATATCGAAAATTTGCTTGCAAAAAAAATCAGAACAGATAAATTTGTATCAGAATTGCTGGGACTGAGTCGTTCTAAAATACAGGAATATGTTCGTGAAGGAAAAATAAGCGAATTTGATAAATACATTTCAGACTTTATAGAAATTCAGACTTGTATTGAAAAAATGAGTGAGGCCACACTAGAAGCATAACTAGTGAGGCCTTA
>JAGOGN010000084.1 GCA_017996675.1 Lachnospiraceae bacterium
TTTGTGAGGAAGTCAGTGGTGTATGTTTTCTGTAAAAGGGCATCCCCAATATACTTTTCATTTCGTAGGATTTGATTGATATTGCTGGTATGCCATTTTTCATTTCCGGCACCATTGAGAATGCCGTTAGTAAAAAAAGATCAGAGGCAGCTTTCCCTAAGATGGATAAGCTTATTGAATTCAAATTGGTTAAACCGGGTGATCGATTGTATGTAATTACAGGGTGTAGTAAGCCAGAAGAAACAGAAGCGGTCCTTGTTGATGATAAGTATGTTTTATTTAATGGTGAAAAAATGACGTTAAATACATGGGGCTGTAAAATTACTGGTTGGAAATCCATTCGTATATATGATCATGTGGCTATAGTAGGTGAATCTGAAACCCTTCACGAGAAAAGAATGCAATATATGGCAGAGCATAACGAAACATAATTAGGCATAGAGAATGAAAGGGATAACTAGGCAGAAATTTTTTTATAGGAAAAGTAAATTACAAGTGGTTGCCCATTGTCACAAGTGTTGAGGGATATAGGAGCAAGTTAAATTGTATAAATATGTTTACAGTAGGGGCAGCTGTGCTAGGCTATCCCAAGAGCGAAAGGCTCTGGTTTCTATATTAGGTAGGAATCAGGGCCTTTCTTTTTGCCTTTCAGCACGGCTGTGGGTTCATGCTGTCAACATATAGGACAAGATTTACTTCTGGTCAAGTTGACCAGAAGTTGGGATGGGAAGATTAAGATTAGGTTATAGGTCGCAAGACATCCAGTGGATGTCTGCTATGTGAGGATCGAAGTGGAACGGAGACGGATACCCTAAAGCGCACGACGTGGGAGTGCGGAATTCCTTTGCGTAAATTGCTATGCAACTTTAGGCGTATCCTGTTATCTCTTTGCCTTTAATTTTCTCAAAGCCAGCCGGATTGTCCGTTATTTCGTCAAGTGCTTGCAACCCTTGATTTTACTGACTTTTTATAGTCCAACCGCATGAACAGTAATAATAGCATTGTGGGTAGTAAATATGAGGTTCAACAATGTGAGTGGTCATAACGACCAACCCGGTGACCAGTATCGCAGAGTCTCTGCACTCTGTAATTTACAAGGTTTTAAGCAGATATAGGTGGATATGAGCACCTAAAACAACAAATAGAATAAGTATTACAACAACCAGCCTGGCGGTATCATCCGTCAGGCTTTCTTTTCGTCCAACCGGACTATCTGTAACCATCGTAGCGTTTCTGCGTCTTTATTCCAATGAGAAAAAATAATGATTTTTAAAACTTTTTGCAAAGTTATTTAGCAATTAGGAAAAATTCAACCCAAAACTATTATGTAAGGAATTTGTCAGATTTTTTGCAGACAGCTTTTTCAAGCTCCAAGTACTTAATGTAAGGAAAAACATTCCTAATGGGGTGGCAAAAAGCAAAAGTGAACCCACATAAGGGATGAAGACGTAAGAAAGGAGGTAGAAACAGATGGAGTTACAGGAATTATTAAAGCATGTGAGTAACTACTACGAGATTTATGAAATCTTGTGGGATGGTCCAGTTACATTCGATGATATTAAGAAATATCTCATGATTGATTGCCACAAACCGGAATCAACGGCTAGATCCTATATCACCACAATTCGTAATGGTAACAATGGAATGTTGTTCGTGGATGAGGAGGAAGGGACTATGGAACTTGATACAGAAGCCGTGAAACAGTTTGAACAGGAACTTCAGGAATTGTTTAATTGGAATCTGTATGATCAGCGTCATGAAGAATTGGAAGATTACCATGAGAAATTAGATCGAGCAGATGAGAAAATTGTTGATTTGGAAATGCAGATTACAATGCTGCAACGAGAAAACAAATCTGATAGGGAGACAATGCAGAAGAAGCTGAACCAGAAAGATGCAGAGCTAAAGTATTACAAAGAAAAGGATTTGATGGTCAGATGTAAAGAGAGAATATTTTCTCTTAATACAGTTCAATTGTCTTCGGATAATTTGAAAGATTTGGCTTATGCATCGGATGGAATGATTAAGCTGCTTCACAGACATTGGAATCCATTTCGCCGAATCAGAAGCGAATACGAGATGCGCAAAAGCTTTGCAGAAGAACTGCTATCAGGAGATTGGTGTATGACTGCAGAAGTTGATGGAAAAAAGCATAAATGCAATCTTGTACCAATGGATGAGTTCGGGAAGCTGTATAACGAATTAAAGTCACATGTAGAATCCTATGAACGAGAACATAGATAAGAGAAAGGAGATGGCTACTTATGCAATACTTAAAATTTTTGTCAAAGGATACAAGGTTAACGAATTACTCTGTGATTCCGAATGATTTGTTTGGACTAGGGATCAGTAGCACAGCATTGATTTTATATGCAAAGCTTCTCAATCGTTCCAATCTATCCATCAGTACAGGTCAGGTTGATAATGATGGAAAGGTCTATATCTTTTACAAAATTGAAGATCTGGCGAAGGAACTAGGAAGAGGATTGTCAGCTATTAAGCTAAACATCAATGAACTTGTCACCGCAGGCTTGATTGAAAAACGAAGAGCGAATAAAGGTCGAGCCAATATTATATATGTGAAGGTGCCGGAGTCTAGTGTAGTAGGTAAGAAAGTAACCGATGAAGGTGTAGAAAAGCAACCGTATAACGGTTCAAAAAGTGCTTTTCCAAGGGGCAGATATGTAACCCCTAATAACTATAGTAATAATACAAAGATAATAACTAATTATGATTTTCAGGAAGGAGAAAGTTTATAAATGAAAGAAAAGAATATTAATACAACAATTAAAGTGTGTGAGAAATGTGGAGAACCATTGGAACAATTATTTCCAAATGGACCAATATTAGGAATGGACCGCCATCCTAGAATGTGTTCGTGTATGAGAATTGCAGATGCAGAGGAAAGAATGGATAGAGCTCGTAGAGAACAGGAAGAAATGATAAGTCGCAACAGATCCATCTGCTTTTCAGATAAGGCGATGTATGAATGGAATTTTAGAAATGATGATCATATGGTTTCATCAATGGAGCTAGCAAGAGGTTATGTACAGCGATTTGAAATTATGTTGGAAGAGAATATTGGATATCTTTTCTGGGGAGGTGTTGGCACAGGTAAAACTTACATAGCTGCATGTATTGCCAATGCATTATTGGATAAATCGTATACTGTGAAGATGACAAACTTTGCAACAATCATTAATGACTTGTTCAGCAGTACAGATAAGAATGGGTATATTAATTCACTTGTGAATTGTGATCTTCTGATTATTGATGATTTAGGTGCGGAACGTAATACCGATTATGCCATTGAAAATGTTTTTAATGTGATTGATCGAAGATACAGAACAGGAAAACCGATGATTATCACAACAAATTTACAGTTATCCATGCTGTACAGCGAGCCTTCATTGGATAAAAAAAGAATTTATGATCGTATTCTTGAAAATTGTGTTCCGGTTTCTGTCAGTGGTTCCAGTAAGAGAACTGCAACGGGAAAAGAAAAAATGAATCAAGTAAAGAAATTTGTTAAGGAGAATCAGGGAGGAGGCAAGTCTGATGAGTAATTATGAAATTCCATATTGGAAGAAATACACGTTATCCATAGAAGAAGCTGCAGCCTATTTTCGTATTGGCGAAGGGAAACTTCGCAAGATGGTTGCAGAGAATCCAGAAGCAGATTATCTGTTATGGAATGGCAATCGTGTACAGATTAAAAGAGAACGCTTTGAAGCATTTGTAGACAATTTAAGTACTGTGTAAACAAGAAAAACTAATAGATTAAGAAAGGGACCCGTGATATACTAACATTAAAGTTATGTCGCGGGTCTTATGAGGTAAATATATGAACAAGAAGAAACGTGACAATAAGGGGCGAGTCCTCTTTCGAGGAGAAACCCAGGAAAAATCAGGTCGATATCGATACAATTATGTAGATGTTATGGGCAAGAGAAAAGAAGTCTATAGCTGGAGACTGACGGAAGCAGATCCAATTCCATCAGGAAAATGTCGAGAGAAACCATTAAGAGACAGAGAAAAGGATATTCAGAAGAAACAGTTTCACGGAATTGCAAGTACGGATATGACGGTGAATGAGCTGGTAGAACGCTATCTGATGCTGAAGATGGCAGTAAAGCATAATACCAAGGCAAATTATCAATTTGTCCAGAATTTACTAGCAAGAGAACCATTTGGTCATAAGCATATTGATGCAGTTCGATTATCGGATGCGAAACTTTTCCTGATTAAGCTGCAGAGAGAAGATGGCAGAGGGTATAGCAGTATTCATACCATTAGAGGTGTTCTTCGACCAGCTTTTCAGATGGCGGTAGATGATGACTTATTGATGAAGAATCCTTTTGAATTCCAGCTTGGAACAGTAATTGTCAACGACAGTAAGAAGCGAGAAGCAATTACAACAGAACAGAAGAATAATTTCTTGAACTTTGTGAAGAATGACAAGCATTATTGCAGGTATTATGATGCATTTTCTTTACTCTTTGTAACAGGAATGAGAATCTCAGAATTCTGTGGACTTACTGTGAAGGATCTTGATTTTGAAAAAGGTCGCATTGTAATTAATAAACAGCTTCAAAGAACGCGCAACATGGAATATGCCATTGAGACAACCAAGACTTCCAGCGGAACAAGAGAACTTCCCATGACACCAGAGGTAAGAGCTATCTGCGAACGAATTGTAAAGAATCGTAAGAAACCAAAAGTTGAACCAGTGATTAAAGGCTATGCCAGATTTCTTTTCTTTGATAAGGAAGGGAAACCAATGGTTGCGCTTCACTGGGAGAAGTATATGGAGCATGCAGTGAATAAGTATAATCGGGAGCATAAGATTATGATACCGAGAATTACTCCTCACATTTGCAGGCATACCTATTGTAGTGAGATGGCAAAGACTGGTATGAATCCAAAGACGCTGCAGTACTTGATGGGACATTCGGAAATCAGTGTTACATTGAATGTATACACACATCTGGGATTTGATGATGCGAAGGAAGAAATCGAGCGATTGTTTGCTTCAAATCAGTAAAAACGGATGGCGTTTTCCGTCATTTTTGGGATGTTGTACAGACCTCAAACCCTTGTAGAATCCCCGTTTCGTCCCAAAAACGACCGAGAATTTGTGGGACAAAACGGGGATTTAAGGAATTTTATGAGAAAATGACTACTTGAGATAACAAGTATGAAAACCCCGGAAAGCCCAATATACAAGCACTCTAGAGGACATTTAAGGAGATATAAAAGAGTATGATTAAAGTTTTGTTCGTCTGCCACGGCAACATCCGAGACTAGAGCGGAAACCCGCATAAATACTGGGTTTGTGGCGATGAAGAAAGTGAATTCACACCTTTTTTATACCGAATGGCGGATGTTACCTAAAATATTAAATGTAAACATATCAATAATGCTTTAATGGAAGAAATTGATAATTCAGTTATTCGAATTTTTCGAGTAACTGACCGTGATGAAAAATTTATGATAAAAAACATTTTACCTAAATAGAGGTTTCCTGAAATTAATTTTGGGGAAATAAAATATGAATATAACTAGAATGGGTTTGGATTGAAAAAAGTCTCAAGAATGGCGTGATTACATGATTCTTGAGGCTTTTCTATGCAGTGCCAGTAGCAACATGTTTCTTATGTTGAAATAATGGTTTTTAATTTCGAAAATCGTTTGTTCTGCAAAAGTGATTGTGGTAAAATGGTTTTGAAATGAAACCATTAAAAAATGATTTTTAGATAATGAGGATGAAAATATGAATGAAATACTTGGTTTTGTAAATGAGAAAGCAAAGGTATTAATAATCCTGAGGGATAATCAGTTACAAATCGATGGAAAGAGCATTTGCCCATTGAATCAACAAGAAATAGCCAATTTGGTGCCCTGTGGAAAACTTAAGGTAAATCAGATATTAAAGGAATTGATTGACGGCAGATATGTTGAAATGCTTCACACAAAAGGGCGATATATTGTTACAGCAAAAGGATTCGAAGTATTAAAGAAGTTGTCGCTTTTTTCAAAGTGACATTATAAGTACGGATTTTAGGACAGTACATTGTGATAAAATAGAATTAGATATAGAAATTATAAATAAAAGGGAGACAGAAAAAATGAGCTTAAGTGCAAACATACAAGAGAAAGCAGCCTTAATATGGGCAATTGCAGATAAACTAACCGGGGTATATAAACCACATGAATATGGAGAGGCAATTCTACCATTAACGGTTCTTCGAAGATTTGATTGTACTCTTGCAGACACAAAAGATAAAGTATTAGCAAAGAATGAACAGATAGGAACACTTCCAATGAAGGATACTTTTCTATGTAAGGAATCTGGGTTTGCTTTTTATAATACAAGTAAATACGATTTTGGAAAATTGTTAGATGATCCAGATAATATCGAGTCAAATTTTAGAGCATACATGAACTCCTATTCGGCAAATGTAAGAGATATCATAGAAAAGTTTGATTTTGACAAACAGATTACAAGACTTGCAAATCATAATCTTTTATATATTGTAATCCAAGAGTTCACAGCACCTAGAGCAGATCTTCATCCAAGTAAGATTTCTAATCTTGAGATGGGTTATATCTTTGAAGAAATAATTAGAAGATTTTCAGAAGCACATAATGAAGATGCGGGACAGCATTATACAC
>JAGOGN010000085.1 GCA_017996675.1 Lachnospiraceae bacterium
TTGTAATTATGGACAGAAAGCTGATATAGAAAGTCACAAAGGAGAAGGATATGAAGTATTTAGAATTAGGGAAAACTGGATTGAATATTTCTCGGATGGGTTTTGGAGGAATTCCAATTCAACAAAGTGCACAGGAAGATGTTACAAGATTACTTGCACATCTGCACAAAAATGGAATCAATTTTATTGATTCTGCAAGGGGATATACCATTAGCGAAGAACGAATTGGTGTTGCACTAGAAGGAATGCGCGACGACTTTGTTCTGGCAACGAAATCAATGGCCCGTTCTTTTGAAGAGATGGAGCGAGATATCCAAATCAGTCTGAAGAATTTTAAAACAGATGTGATTGATTTGTATCAAATTCATAATCCAAGCATGGCAGACCTTTTAAAAGTATGTAGTGAAGATGGCGCATTAAAGGCGTTACTTATGGCGAAAAAAGAAGGTAGTGTTCGTCATCTTGGACTGACAGCTCATTCCCTGGAAGTATTTGAACATGCACTTACACTGGATTGGGTTGAAACCATTATGTTCCCTTATAATATTGTGGAAACACAGGCAGAGGAATTGATCAAAAAGTGTAAAGAAAAACAAATTGGATTTATTTGTATGAAGCCACTTGCAGGTGGTGCAATTGAAGATGCAACAATCGCTCTTCGTTTTATAAGTCAAAATGATGGCGTATCAGTTGTGATACCAGGCGTTTACAAAGAGGAAGAAGCAAATCAGAATCAAATGGCGATCGAAGATGAGAGCGTATTGACAGAGCAGGAAAAGGAACAGATTGCTAAAATACGTCAGGATTTGGGAACGAATTTTTGCAGACGATGCAATTATTGCCAGCCTTGTCCTCAAAAAATCAATATTTCAGGTTGCTTTTTATTTGAAGGATATTTAAGTCGATATGGACTAGAAAATTGGGCAATTGACCGTTATCAGGCAATGCCTGTAAAAGCCAGTGCCTGTGTAAAATGCGGTTTGTGTGAAAGCAGATGCCCTTATCAATTACCAATTCGTAACATGCTTGAAAATTGCGTACAGAAATTTGGAGAATAGAAAATGAAAAAAGAATATTTAGAGTCAAGAAGACAGCAGATTTTAGAACAAATGGAAGAGGTTTCTATTGGAATTTTATATTCCGGAATTGATTACCATGTAAGTTTAGATGAATATTATCCATTTGAAGTCAATAAAACATTTTTTTACTTAACAGGTATTGCAAGAAACCAGATGATTTTATTTTTGGACAAATCCAATCCAGAAAAGATAAGAACCATCTTATTTATTGAAGAAGCAGATCCAAAGAATGAAAAATGGTACGGAAAGAAATTAACGAAGGAAGAAGCAAGGCAAGAAAGTGGAATCGAACAGGTAGAATTTCTGGATTCTTTTCCTTCGATTGTCGGAAGAATGATTTCTAGTTGTGCAGTTCAAAAAGCATATTTTGATCTTTCCAGAGAAAGTGAAGAAGATTTACCAGATTATAATCAGGTAAAGGGACTTGAATTTCAAAAAAAATATCCAGGAGTTGCTTTAGGAGATTTATTTCCAATGGCTGCTTATATGAGAATGGCAAAGGATGAGGGTGAAATAGCTGCAATTCAAAACGCAGTAGAAATTACCAGACAGGGATTAGAAGACGTTTTAAAGACCTTAAAGCCAGGAATGAAAGAATATCAGGTACAGGCAAATTACGAATACAGAATTCGCTATTTAGGATCTAGTGGACCTTCGTTCCAAACGATTGCAGGCTCCGGATATAATGGAACGATGCTTCATTATGAGACCAATCAGTGTGAATGCAAGGATGGAGATTTACTTTTGCTGGATTTGGGCGCGAAATATGAAGGGTATTGTTCGGATATTACCAGAACTTATCCAATTAACGGAACCTATACGAAACGTCAGAGAGAGTTTTATGAGATTGTTTTAAGAGCGAATAAAGAAGTGATTGCAAATGCACGACCTGGAGTAACTACGGTTGAACTCAATGATATTTGCAAAAAAATTCTTGCAGATGGACTAATTCAGTTGGGCCTGATCAAAGAAGAGAGCGAATTAGGAAAGTACTATATGCATGGGGTTTCCCATCATTTAGGACTAGATGTACATGACGCAACCCATAGTAAAGGTAAGAAGTTAAGACCAGGGGCAGTCATTACCAATGAACCAGGTCTCTATATTGAAGAAGAGAATATCGGAATTCGTATTGAAGATGATTTGTTAATCACGGAAGATGGATGTGAAGTGCTATCAAAAGCGATCATCAAAGAGATGGACGAGATCGAAGAATTTATGAAAAAACAGTAGTAAAAAAACGGGTCAGGCATTATGCCTGACCTGTTATTCTCCGTCTAGATTTCCAATATAGGAATCGATTGATTTCGTTACTACAGTCGTAGTAGTGGTTGATTTCGCTGGATGTGCAGTGGTGTCCCAAATTGCATAGGTCAGCCAGCAGATTAAAAGAAGACCTACAACTGAAAAAATAATGATGGTTTTCTTTCTTTTCTTTGCTTCATGTTCAAGTATTTCTTGCTTGGAGATTTTCTTTCCGCTCATTGTTGAATACCTCTTTCTAATCAGGAATTTCTTTGATTATAACTCAATTCAGAGAGATTGAAAAGAACTATTCTTAAAAATGGTTGAGATTGATTGATTGACTTTTTGCGAAAATTAGATATGATAAATAGGATAGATTTGGATTTATGTAGATAGATGAAAATAAGGAGATATTATGGCACGACCAATTAAATGGAGAAAAATCGAACAAACACCAGTGGTACCCTATTTTATTCCTGCACAGGAATCAGATGGTTCTATCGTGGAAATAATATTGAAACTGGAAGAATTAGAAGCAATTCGGCTGAAAGATCTTGAAGGGATGGAGCAGGCGGAATGTGCACAGCACATGGAAGTTTCTAGACCAACGTTTCAGCGGATTTTATTGTCTGCAAGAGAAAAGATTGCAGACAGTTTGATTCATGGAAAAGTACTTCGCATTGAAGGCGGAAATTTTACGAAGAATATTTGCCCAATCACTTGTGGAAAGTGTGGAAAACAATGGAATGAAAGCATTGAAAATGTAGGGAGTATCCGAAATGGCCAATGTACTTGTCCATCTTGTGGCTCGAAGCAAATCGAGTGCCACCAAAAGGAAAATAAGAAGAACTGCTGTAAGAATTGCGGAAAACAAAAATGAGAAGCCCTGATTGTAAACAAGACTTCTCAAAATAGATTCCGTTCCTAAGACGATGAATGATTAAAATTCCAAATCATCAAAAACGCAAGGAATGAGTGACTGGAACTCTTTTAAAAGTGGGAGTGCAAGTTCTCTCATTTGTGGATGAGCAGAAATATGAGCTCTGAGTTTAAAGAAATGTCTCCATTCTCTTAAGTTCATGGTAACTACGATTTCAGTTTTCACAGAGGTTGGAAGAACTCCTCTGGCAATCTGAGCAGTTGCCCCTAATTCAATCATTTTGATATAGTGTCTTTCGGCATCTTCCATAGCAGCAAGCCATTCATTCATAATCTCCTGAATGAGTTCAGGAGTATAATTTTTCATTTTGGTATCCAAAGCGATTCCGTCGGTGATGTCAATCACATTAATTTCGCTACTGAATTTGTCATTACTGTAGTTACAATAGCGTGTACTTTCCTGTCCATAGGAAGCAATGCGGTGTCGAACGATTTCGTGTGAAACACCTCTGTCGCAGATGAAGCGAACTGTAATAGAATTATGTTCAATCATTGCTTCGTGACCGTTCTTAATTAATGATCGTACAAATTTTGTCGCTGAATCATCCGTAATGCGATCTTCACTTTTGTAGCAGGTGCGGCCTACGGATTCAATTTGTTTTAGAAGTTCGATTCCATTTATTTCAGTCTCAATATGGTAAAATGCTTTCGTTGATTTCATGTGTTTCTCCTTTACTTGAATGTATCAAGTTTGATTATAACAATGAACAGGGAACATTACAAGTATTGTGTGAAATGGTTTATAAAGTAAAAAAGGTTTCTATCATCAAAAAGTGAGTTTCTTTTTTGGACAGACAAAGTTCTTTAGTTGAACGACAATAAAGAAAGCTTTTTTCTCATTTTTTTGCAAAAAAAAGGAGTAGGAAAAATGAATATAATTGTAGCAGTAGATCAAAACTGGGGAATTGGATTTGAAAATAAGTTGCTGGTTTCTATACCAGATGACATGAAATTTTTTCGGGAAGTTACCATGGGAAAAGTTGTGGTGATGGGTAGAAAAACATTAGAATCTTTCCCAGGAGGAGGAGCTCTAAAGGGACGCACCAATATCGTCATGACCTGTAATTGCGGGTTTTCCAAGGACGGAACCCTTTGTGTACATGATACCAAAGAACTCTTGGAAGAGTTGAAAAAATATAAAAGTGAAGATATTTATATCATCGGTGGGGAGTCTGTATATCGGGAGCTGTTGCCATTTTGTGATACTGCTTTTATCACAAAAATAAATTATGCTTATAATTCAGATTCTTATTTTCCTAATCTGGACATGGAACCAGACTGGAAAATAACGGCAGAAAGTGACGAGCAGACTTATTTCAACTTGGAATACTTTTTCTACAAATATGAAAAAATACAATAGTCATTTTTACATAACCTTCTTAATAAAAGTTGTCACAATTTTCCATTGACACTAAAATTATTTCGGTTATTATAGTAGATGTGGTTAAAATGAATACATTATTAGGGGGAAACTATAATGCTTAATATTAAAATTGAAGAAACAAAGTGTCATAAAGTTTTACCAGAAGCTGAGAATCCATTGAAATTCGGAACAATCTTTACGGATCATATGTTTGTAATGGATTATGAAACCGGACGTGGATGGTTCAATCCTAGAATTGAAGAATATGGACCAATTTCATTAGAACCTTCTGCTATGATTTTCCATTATGGACAGGAAATGTTCGAAGGATTGAAAGCATATATTGCAGAGGATGGTAGAATTTTATTATTCAGACCTGACAAAAATATTGAAAGAGCGAATCGTACAAACAGACGTATCTGTATGCCAGAAATTGATCCAGAAGATTTTCTTCAGGCAATCATTGAAACAGTTCGCATGGATAAACAGTGGATTCCTACAAGACCTGGAACAGCTCTTTACATCAGACCATTTGTAATTGCTACAGAACCAGCTTTGGGTGTACGTCCAGCTGATACTTATAAATTTATTATTATTCTTTCACCAGTAGGTCCTTATTATGCACAGGGATTGGATCCAGTTAAGATTTGGATTGAAGATGATTATGTACGTGCCGTAAAAGGTGGTATTGGTGAAGCGAAAACTTCTGGAAATTACGCAGCTAGTTTATCTGCTCAGGTGAAAGCACATGATGCTGGATATAATCAGGTATTATGGTTAGACGGAGTAGAAAGAAAATATATTGAAGAAGTTGGCGCTATGAATATCTTCTTTAAGATTGATGGTACAGTAGTAACACCAATGTTAAACGGAAGTATTTTACCAGGAGTAACACGTGATTCGTGTATTCAGCTTTTAAAGAGCTGGAATGTGCCAGTTGAAGAACGCCGCGTAAGTGTTGACGAATTAGTTGAGGCAGCTCGCGATGGTAAATTGGAAGAGTGCTGGGGATCTGGTACAGCAGCAGTTATCTCACCAGTTGGAACTCTTCGTCATGGCGAAGATATCATGCAAATTGGTACTGGCGGAATCGGTGAAATCAGCCAGAAATTATACGATACCATTACTGGAATTCAGTTAGGTAAAATTGAAGGTCCTAAAGGTTGGGTTGTAGAAGTTAAATAAATCTGTTATAATTAATAAAAATTTGGGGTGCGCAATTATTGCGTACCCTTTTTTGAAAGGATTAACTATGAAAAAAGGAATTATTTTTGATTTGGATGGAACACTTTGGGATTCAGTAGATTCAGTTGCAACATCTTGGAATAGTGGCGCAATGAAAATATTGGGAGTGGATCTTTCGATTTCTAGAGAAGTGTTGGGAAGTTTTATGGGAAAGACCATGGATCAGTTTTTACCAATTTTTGGAGATGTTTCAAAAGAACAGGCGAAGGAAGCTTTGGATTATTGTATGGAATATGAGTTGGAATATTTAAAAGAAGTGCCAGGGGTTCTTTTTCCGAAAGTAAGAGAGACCTTAGTGGAACTTTCAAAAAGATACCCACTTTATATTGTGAGTAATTGTCAGGTGGGTTATATTGAAACGTTTTTAGAAACCATGAATATGAAGGAAATTTTCCTGGATTTCGAAGATTATGGAAGAACTGGTTTGCCAAAAGGAGAAAATATTAAGATTTTAATGAAACGGGCTAAACTAGATGAAGCTATTTATGTGGGAGATACACAAGGAGATTATGATGCCACATTGGTAGCTGGAATTCCTTTTATTTTTGCGGAATATGGATTTGGTCAGGTGGACAATGCAAACCAACGTATTCAGTCCTTTGAGCAACTGCTAGGTATACTTTAGTGTAGATCATCAGTGATAGTTGTTTTTTGATTATCTTGCGTAGTTTCTTTAAAAAGAGTATACTTAACATAGATTTTTAAAATAGTGGGAGGTGCCGTAGATGGAGTTTTGGATTATCGTAGTAGCATTCGTTA
>JAGOGN010000086.1 GCA_017996675.1 Lachnospiraceae bacterium
TTTTCGTACTGCTTTATTTCTTTATTTTTATTGTTGATAATTCCAATTTTATACATCGGAAATAGCGTATTACCTGCACCATCCGTGATGACCTGCTCTTTTTTCGCAGTTCCATATATAAAATCGTTCTTCAAAAAACCTGTTGGTCGAATGAACTCTCCTGCTTTTGCATCAATTACAAACTCTTTTTCCTTTTCCATGTCAAAAAGTTTAATTTGTGTTCCTGTATTTTCATCACCTTTTGAAATCCAGGCAATTCTGCTATTTCCTTTCGAAAATGCATACCAATTTTCCCCGACTCCACTAGCAAGAATTGACTTCTTTCTTGTAATTAAATCAATTTGAAAGATGTCCCCATCGACCATCATAAAAAATTGATTATTCTTGTTGACGTACATTACTTTTCCAACTTCATCTTCAATTACTTCGAAAGACTTGGAAAAAGGAATCCATAATTCTTCTTCTAGGGTATTTGCTACGCTATCATAATGGTAAACACAAACGCCAACTTCTCCTTCATGGCTGCCTCTGCTCATATAACCATACACTACAAAATCCGTGCTACCCGTTTCGGATACTTTCAAAATTCGAATTCGGTGATTCATACTGTTTTCACGGTCATCAATTCCTTCGAATCCTCTAAAACTAAAGATTTTAGCCATCGCATCATTGGTCACATTATAGCCCCATAATTCTCCGGCTTGTACAAAACAAAAACTGGTTCCATGCTCATTCGACAAATATTCTACATTTTTGTCTCGTATTCCCAGTTTTAATTTATTTGCAACGATATTTCCGTTTTCACCTCGAAAGATTTCTTCCATCGAACGCTCAAAGTCCAGTAAATAGCTTGCGGTCTCGCTAATTCTAATTCGATAATACTCTTCCACATTATAATATTCCAGTTCTCCCTTTTCTCCAGTAGAACTCATAATATATTCCAACAGTATGACAGAATATGCTGGTGTAATTTCAACCACTTGTAGTTTCGGATCCGTTTGTCTCTTTCCTACAAAGCTTCCCCAGGAAACTTGGTTTAAGGTTGACTGAATCGTCACATTCTCTAATGTGGTGTTATCCGTAGTGTGGTCCGATTCCATATACATTGCAAGAGCGTCGGAAGCTTTTTTATCTAAAGATGCCTGATGAAAATTCAAGGCGAAATCTATACATTTGGATGCATTCCAACTTTCCGCTTTGATCACTCTCGTATAATAAGAAATCGTTTCACCTTTACTATGTAGTTGAATTGTTAATGAATATTCCACTCCTTCATCCAAAATATTTGGGAAGGTGAGTGAAGCCTCGATCTTTCCTTTTTTTGCTTTGAAATCCTTCACTTCATTATCTTCAATTAATCTACCTGCGTCCAGACTTCGAATTTCATAAGAGATTCCCGAAATTTTTTTATCATAAGACAAGACTTTAATCGGTAACTCCAATTTGGAAGAAATCGGGGTAATGGTATCTCTGATGTACAGTGGATTCATTTCTTTTTGATATCCCTGTAACCGGTTGATATCCTTCCCATTATCCGATAAAAATACAACAGGGAATTCAGCTTCCTTCCACTCTGTTGTTAAATCTACACTTCCCTTTGCTATCGCACATTCAAAAATTACTACCGAAATAAGAAATACTGCAATCAACACAAGAGGTTTTAGCCATTTATGTTTCATCAACGATTTCTCCTTTCAATAATTTAGATAGCGTTAATCTACCGTTTAAAAATACTTCCAGCTCTTTTGTTGAAAGGGAAATAGTTGCCTCTTTCGTTTTCTTAACTGCTCGAATTAATATATTTTTAGGCGTGTGTTCCATATCGATAAATTCCAGCAACTGTACCTGATATCCGCATTGTTCCAATAAATTTGCGCGTATGCCGTCGGTAAATAAAGCGGAAACTCTTTCTTTGAGTAATCCGTATTTCAAAATGGATTCCAATTCTTTGCATTCAATTTGCTGATTTAATTCATGTTGACAGCAAGGCACGGAAAGAATAACCGAAGCACCCCACTTTACTGCTTTAGCAAGGGCGTAATCCGTTGCAGTGTCACATGCATGCAAAGTTACAACCATATCAACTTGGGTTACACCCTCATACTGTGCAATATCTCCAATAAAAAAGTCCAGTTTTTCAAACTGATAATTTGTTCTCAACTGATTACAGTGACGAATGACGTCTTCTTTCAAATCCAGTCCAATAATGCGAATATCCATTCCCTTCATCTCATGCAAATAGTAATACATGGCAAAGGTTAAATAAGACTTTCCACATCCAAAATCTATAATAACTGCCTCTCTGTCTGTTGGTAATTCATCTGCAACATCCTGGATAAATTCTAAAAATCGATTGATTTGACGAAACTTATCATACTGAGATTTTACGATCTTCCCTTCGGCCGTCTGAACTCCCAAATCCTGCAAAAATAGCAGCGGTTTTCCTTCTTCCAAAATATACTTTTTGGTACGATTATGAGACAGGTCCTGATTTTGATTCAGATCCTGTCTCACCTTTTTATTGATGGTTACTTTTCCTTTTTTACTAATCAGAATTACTACTTGTAATCCATTTGCAAGAAGTTCTAACTGGCGATAATTTTCCATGTATTCCAAAATCTGGTTACAAGTTTCATTCGCCTCTAGGTTCTGATGAAAAATTTGTTTTCCGTCATAAACGGCAAACTGAAATAAGAGCTGGCATTTCAGCTCGACTGGACGAATCTGAATTTTTCTCGCACTATTTTTCTCTCTTGGGTTACTAATCACAATCTGAATCAAGTTCTGATTGAGGTTGTTTCGCAATTCTTCTTTTATTTCATTCATTTTTTATCCCTTAATTTGTTCATAAATGCTTCTTTTTGAATCAAAAATCTTTCATGGGTTCCACGTCCAATTACTCCATTATCGTCTGTCACCAACGCATCAAAGACAATTCTCTTTCGGTCTACCTGAGTAATCGTCGTCTGACAGGTCACCTGTTTTCCTACTAATGTCGCGGATACATGCTCTACATGAACCAAGGTGCCAACACATCCCCATCCTTCATCTAAAAAAGGAGCAATACTTGTCTTTGCACAATCTTCGATTAATGCCACTAGCGCAGGCGTTGCAAATACAGGTAAAAGTCCACTTCCTAGAGATTCTGCTGTTAATTCATCGGTAACTGTTATTGTTTTTTCGTAAACGAGTCCTACCTGAATATCCATTTGATCTCCTTATTCTGGTCTTAAATTCTTTAATGATATGTCCATAATCGGAGCAGAGTGTGTAAGAGCTCCTGAGGAAACAAAGTCTACTCCCACCTTTGCAATCTGTCTTAATCTGTCTTTTGTTACATTTCCAGAGCACTCTGTTAAGGCGCGGTGGTCGATGATTTTCAATGCTTCTACCATCACTTCATCAGACATATTATCTAACATAATAATATCCGCTCCAGCTTCTACTGCTTCTTTCACCTGCTCTAATGTCTCAACTTCTACTTCGATCTTTCGAACAAATGGAGCATAAGCTTTTGCACGTTCAATTGCAGCTGTAATGCTTCCTGCAGCACCAATATGATTGTCTTTTAAAAGTACTCCGTCGGATAAATTATAGCGATGGTTACATCCACCACCAACTCTTACCGCATATTTTTCAAATGGTCTCATATTTGGTGTGGTCTTTCTGGTATCTAGCAGCCTGGTATGAAAGCCTTCTAATTCTGCCACATATTCTGCTGTATAAGTCGCAATACCACTCATTCTCTGCATATAATTCAAAGCTGTTCGCTCGCCTGAAAGTAAAACACGAATGTCACCTTTCACGACTCCCATGAGCTGACCTGCATGAACGCGGTCGCCATCTTTTAAATCCGTTTCAAAAACAGTTGTGGAATCCAGTAGCTGGAATACTCGTTCGAATATTTCCAATCCACAAATAATCCCGTCCTGCTTACATATTAGTTCTGCGCGTCCAAGGCAATAGTCAGGCATCACAGCATTTGTTGTAACATCCTCACTTGTAATATCCTCTTTTAGTGCACGCATGATATATTCATCAATATTAACTTTCGAAGTTACACCATTTATCATAGAATTCTGGATCCTTTCTCTTTATTTCTTCCATTATAATTTCAGAAAATTGTTTTTCTCTATCTTCTTTAGATGGATATTTTGAAAAATCAACTTCCATTTGATCTTTTTGGTAAGGTCTTAATTTTTCTGCTTTAAAAGCTGCTCTTTCAGCAAAAACTAGACTTTCCAATAAGGAATTACTTGCCAGACGATTTCCACCATGCACTCCATTACATGCAGTTTCACCAACGGCATAAAGTCTTGGCATGGATGTTTCACCTTCTGTATTTACTTTAATTCCGCCCATCAGATAATGTTGTGCTGGCGTGATTGGAACCATATCCTTTGTGATATCATAACCTTCTTCTAAGCAACGCTCAAAAATATGTGGAAATCTTTTCTGTGCTTCCTTTGAAGTCATGGACACTAATTTAATATAAACATGATCGGTCTGATCTTTTTTCATCTGATCACTGATTGCTGCTGCCACTACATCTCGAGGCTGAAGTTCATCCGTAAAACGTTCTCCATTTTTGTCCAAAAGAATAGCGCCTTCACCTCGAACAGACTCGGAAATCAAGAAACTACGCTCTTTCTTCGTTGTATATAATGTAGTCGGATGAATCTGTATCGAATTAATGTGTTCAAGTTCAATATGATGAAGGATTGCCAGCGCAAAGCTATCCCCAGTAATATGTGGGAAGTTCGTAGAATGATGGAATAAGCCACCGATTCCCCCTGTTGCAAGCACGACTGCATCTGCGAATACTGCTTTACGAGCTCCAACTGCATTCTCTATTACAATTCCTGTGCATTCTCCATCCTGATCTTCTAATAAATCAATCATGGTGTGATAAGGTAATACCGTAATATTGTCTCGTTCCATCACACGCTTCAATAATGTTCTTGTAATTTCCTTACCAGTCTGATCCGCATGATGTAAAATACGATTAGTTCGATGCGCTGCTTCCCTTGTGTAATGATAAGATCCATCTGGGTTTCGGTCAAAATCTACCCCATATTTTTCTAAAGAACCAATTACGTGTGGGGAATTTTCGATCATGACCTTTACTGCATCGCGGTTATTTTCATAATGTCCTGCTTTTAACGTATCTTCAAAATACTCCTCAAAATTGTCTGGTGAAGTTAGAGTGCAGATTCCACCCTGCGCCAAATAGGAATCACTATTATCCATCTGGTCCTTTGTAATCATCAATATCTTTTTATCCCAAGATGTGGAAAGTGCAAAAAACAAACCTGCTACTCCACTTCCTACTACGATAATGTCATATTTTTCTTCCATGTCTCCGCCTTTACTGTGCTAATTCCAACATCCGTTGTAATGGAATCAAAGCTTTTTTTCTCGTTTCGTCATCAATTATGACTTCTGGTGACATGGTTTCTAATGCCTGATATACGCTTTCCAATGTGGTCAGCTTCATATCTTTACATACCATTTCATCTTTTACAGGATAGAACTTCTTTTCCGGATTTTTTTGCATCAATTCATAAGCAACACCAAATTCAGTTGCAATAATGAATTCTTCGTCTTTATTGTTTGTAGCATAATCGATGATTCCGGATGTACTTCCCACATAATCTGCTTCCTGTAGAATTTCAGGTTTACATTCTGGATGTGCAAGCAACTTCACATTTGGATGTGCTTTCTTTGCACGACTTACATCTTCTAATGTTACTTCATGATGTACTGGACAATACCCATCATTAAGAAAAATCTCTTTCGATGGAACCTGTTTTTTTACATAAGCACCAAGGTTTTGATCTGGAATAAAAAAGATCTTATCTGCTTCCAAATTTGAAACAATCTTTACTGCATTTGCAGATGTCACACATACATCGGAATAAGTTTTTGTTTCAGCAGTGGAATTAATATAGGTTACCACACAAATATCTGGATACTTTTCCCGCATTTCTCTGACTTTCTCGTACTGAACCATATGAGCCATTTCACAGTCCGCTTCCTCAACAGGAAGTAATACTGTCTTATCTGGATTCATGATTTTTGCACTTTCAGCCATAAAACGCACTCCGCAAAAACAAATCACCTTACATTTTAAACTTGCTGCTACTTTCGCCAGATAGTATGAATCACCTACATAATCTGCAATTGCCTGCACCTCATCATTTACATAATAATGAGCCAAAATTACTGCATCTTTTTCTTGCTTTAATTTCTCAATTCTCTCTCGCAATTCCTGCATCTCACATTTTCTCCATTTTTTGCTTACTTACAGCTTAATACTGCTGCTCCTGTTCTTCTTTATTCAACACTCGGATTGCTCCCTGTGCCAGTGCCAATAATTCATCCTCACCTGGATATGCTTTCACTCCTGCGATAAAAGATGTCATTCTAGTCAGTTCTTCAATTACGTATGGTGCATATGCAATTCCACCGGTAATCAAAATCTGGTCTACTTTGCCTTCTAATACAACTGCCATTGATCCAATATCCTTTGCAACTTGGTAAATAAATGCGTCAAAAACTAATTTTGCTTTTGGATCATGATCTT
>JAGOGN010000087.1:0-3882 GCA_017996675.1 Lachnospiraceae bacterium
TGTACCATAATTGTTGTAGGAATTGTTATTTTCTTTTTCCCGATTATTGCTACTTTGCTGGTGCAAATAGTTGGAAGTGGAACACTTTTATTTTATTTGATGCTGGAAGTATTTCCGAAAGCCCAGCTCAAGGGCTTTATGGGAGTGACTCTGATTCTAGCAGTGGCCATACTCGGAGCAGGATTACAAAAATATATGGCCAGAGATCAGCGTTTGCTGGATCAGTCTTATTTGGAGCGGTTTCGGAATAGGGAGAAATCAGATGAGTGAAGTAAGAAAGGAAATAAAGTACGTTGTTCCAATTGCTGATTTTTTAAGAATGAAACCACAGCTACTTCAGATCATGAAGGCAGATGTCAATGGTGAGGACGGTCATTATACCGTACGATCTCTCTATTTTGATTCAATTTATGATCATGACTTAAATGACAATATCAGTGGTATGATGGAAAAAAGAAAAGTTCGATTAAGAACTTATGACCCCAAGCTAGGGCGTGTGCGCTTAGAATGGAAGTGTAAGGAAGGTAGCGACGGAAGAAAATTTTCTTTTTGGATTAGTAAGGAAGAAGCGATGGCAATGATCGAAGGGAATTTTTCATTTTTAGAAGAACGAGAAGGTTCCCTAGAACAAACGCTTTATAAACGTTTGTTGCAAGGTTGCTATCTTCCGAAAACAACTATTGAATATCAAAGGGAGGCCTACAGCTATCCGGTAAGTGATACAAGAATCACGTTTGACCGGAGCGTAAGGGCAGTTCAAGGTGGTTTGAATTTTTTTAAAGATGAGTTATGTGGGCTTCCTCTGATTGATGAAAGCGTCGGGATATTTGAAATTAAATATAATGACTTTGTACCATATCCAATTCGCCAGATCACTAGTGGAATTGACCGGTGTGCTGTGGCAAATAGTAAATATACGCAGGCAAGATTAGCCTTAATTTAGGAGACATCGAAAGGAACAATCATGAAAGAATTTATTTTAGAGAATCTTGTATTAAATCAGGATATCATTTTATTGGATATCATACTGAACAATGCAGTAACATTTGTAGTGGCTTTTTTTATCATGTTCACCTATCGAATTACGTATTCGGGAGCTTCTTATAGCAAGAAATTTAATGTATCACTTGGAATGATCACCATTATCACAACATTAATTATGTCAGTCATCAGTAATAATATTGCACTTTCTTTAGGTATGGTCGGAGCTCTTTCTATTATCCGTTTTCGAACCGCAGTGAAAGATGTCAGAGATGCAGCCTTCATTTTCTGGGGAATTGCAGTTGGAATAGGTTGTGGCGTATCCCAGTTTGCACTAGTTGGAATGGGCAGTCTTACCTTATTCTTATTTTTAATTTTAACAAGACAGATTACCGCAGAAAATAAGCAATTGATGGTTGTACAGTGCGATCTGTCATCACAGAACAAAGTAGAAGCAGAAGTTGTAGATTATTTTGGGAAAAAAGCACGACTAACAATGAAAAATGCTTCGAAAAGTCACTGTGAACTAGTTTATTCCCTGACTTTGAGAACTTTAGAAAAAAAGCAGGATAAGAAAATGGTCGATATTGTTCAGACGCTGATGGCGGTTGAAGGTGTAACCCATGTAAATTTGGTAGAACAGTTAGAAGATATTGGCAGATAATGAAACACTAAAGGAGATCAATGTGAAACGAGCAATAAAATGTGTTTTTGCAATTATAGTCCTGTTTGTTGCGATTGGTGGTGCTGTGGGAATTCACCATGAACTTCTTTCAAAGCAACAATCAAATCAATTGGAAAAAAAGAAAATAGAAAATACGATTTGCCCAGTTGATTGGGAGTATCTGGAAACTTATAACATGGAACCGTTCACTACAAATCTTCCGGTTTTAATGATTGATACCAAAAGTCAGTTAGTAGAAAAAGAGAATTCAATCTGGGGAGAGATCGGTATCTATGATCGAACTGAAAATGATATTCAAAAAGATCCAGATTTAATATTAGACGCAGCCATTAAATTGCGTGGAGCGTCATCTTACACTAATTTTGATAAGCCACAATATAAAATTGAATTTTATAAGAAGTCTCATAAAAAAGATTATTCATATGGACTGGGTGGCATGCATCCCAATAGTGAATGGGTATTAAATGGTCCATTTTTAGATAAAACTATGGTTCGAAATGCACTGATGTATGGGGTATCGAGAGAATTAATGGACTGGGCACCTGATTTTCGTTATATCGAGTTATTTGTAGATGGCGAATATCAGGGTCTTTATCTGGCAGTGGAAAAAATATCTAGGAACGAGGGTCGTTTAAATCTGAGTGATTTTGGACTTGCTTCTGGACAAACGGCCTATATCATGAAACGAGATCGTGTTGGAACAGAATTGTTAGAATATGATTCTTACGGAATAAAAAATGGATATACAAAAAATGCAGTAAGCGTTCAATACCCATCCCCAACAGAAATCACCAAGAGACAATTAAATTGGATACATAAGGATTTTGATGATTTTGAAAAAAAACTTTATCATGCGAACTTTGCGGAGGAAGGGTTTCATTATGAGGACTATATAGATGTCGATGATTTTGTGGATTATTATCTGATTAATGAAATGTCCATGAATCATGATGCAGGATTTTTATCCACTTTTTACTATAAAGAACTGGATGGAAAGTTTAAACTGGCGGTCTGGGATTTTAATAATACATTTGATAATTATCAGGGATTTAAAATCAAAACGTATGAAACACTTATGGCGAAGACGGATTGGTTTGATAAATTATGTGAAGACAGGGCATTTGTGGAGAAAGTTTGCACGAGATATCACCAATTGCGAAAGACGACATTTAGTGAAGAACATTTATTGGACAAAATATCAGATTATCAGAACACAATGGGTGGAGCAATTGATCGGAACTTCACCATCTGGGGATATTCTTTTGAGCTGAACTTGCTAGTCGATAAAGAAGCAGCGGATCGTGATCCAGAATCTTACGACGAGGCAAAAAGACAGTTGTTGGTTTGTATGCATGAGCGTTTAAATTATATGGACGTGCATATTGAGGACTTGTATAAAAAATGTAAAAATTGAAAGTGGGCATTGACATAGCGTTTAATGAAATAAGCGTTCCGATGGCGTAGATCTATCATGTGCTTAAAGAGAGAACTTCCGTTAAAGGGCGTTCTTTTTTTTGTGTGATTGGAGAATTTATGCTATATTGAATTGAGACGATTGGAATAGCTAGGGGAGGAACGATAATGTTAGAAAAATTGTTAATTCAGAAGTGGTCAATCATAAGAGGTAATGAGTTAGTAGACATTCCAGAAGAATTTTATATTCATGAAGACTATTTGCAAGAAATTTCAGAGCAGAATTTTCGGAAGGCTTATGAAGAAATTGGATCGCTATTTTCCAAGATTTATCTGGATCAGGCAGAGAGACCAGAAGATTATGGGTTACCTTTATACAAAGAAAGTGAATGGAATTATTTTTCAAAGGAAGCCAGAGAAGTAAGAAGCGCTCCATGGAAATTCTTTTACTTTATTCTATATCTGTTTGCAGTTGGCGAACGACATGGAAATCAAATTGATACGAATTTGACGGACGTTAAGACACAATATCGATACTATAAAAATAAGGATGCAAGAAAATACCTGGAGATTTGTGAAAAGTTTGGATTTAGAGTAACTGAGAATCAGGAGCATATTTCCATTCAATATCCTCGCAATAAAGATGTAATTCTGGTTCTAAAAGAAGTAGCGCAAAAAGTAGAACACACACAATTATCAGATGTAACGAATTGTCTATCTAATGAGACTGCATATAAAAATGGATTTATCGGGTGGAATTACCAGGTCCTGACGGAAGATAAACATACTTGTTCAATAGGGAA
>JAGOGN010000087.1:3982-6584 GCA_017996675.1 Lachnospiraceae bacterium
AGGGAAACTTTTTCTGGAATTGCGAATTCGAAAACCAGAGAAGTGTATGGATATGCTAAAAGAGTCTTCAGAAGAAATCATCGCAATGTTTCGACAAACAGATGAAGGATGTCAGAATCGATTCAATGGTAACTGTAAATGTGGTGTGCAATACGAATTTGAAAACGAGGTTAAATGGCACTGCGGATGCTGCGGGGCTCCATTTAGAATTCATCCGGTAGAAGAGAATATTACGTTATACCTAAAATTAATGGAGAGCGGGAGATTAAAATAACCATAGAAAAAAATTAGAATAAATGATTCGGATTCAGTTTGAGTTAATTATTTAGAAAGCAGGTGAAATGATGCAAGATAACAATTTGAAATCAACATTTGAAATTGGTGAAACCATAGCAGTAGAATTTAAAAGGTGTGGCAATGGAATCGAAAACGATGTCTATGAAAGTGTTTGTTCATTTTTAAATAGATTTGGTGGAGACATTTACATGGGAGTTTTAAATGATGGAACTGTTTTGGGAGTTCCACCTAAAGCAGCCACTGATATGGTGAAGAATTTTATCAAGATGATAAGTAATCCCGATTTATTTACACCAACAATATATTTAGTCCCAGAAGTTATTGAGTATGAAGGTAAAACAATTATTCATATCCGAGTACCAGTGAGTGCAGAGGTTCACAGTTTTAAGAAGATTGTTTATGATCGTGTAGACGATGCTGATGTAAAGGTGACAGCTACCGGACAGATTGCGGCAATGTATATTCGTAAGCAAGGAATATTTACAGAAAAACGTATTTTCAGGTATGTAACGATAGATGATTTGAGATTAGATTTATTGCCGCGAATGAGAAAGATGGCCACGAACAACATGGAAGGCATACATAGCTGGGAATCAATGAGCGATGAAGAATTATTAAGAAGTGCCGGATTATTTGGAATAGATCGTATTACTGGTGATAGAGGGTACAACCTTGCAGCTGTAATGCTTTTAGGGAAAGACGATGTAATAAAGGACATCTGCCCTGCATATGAGACTGATGCATTAGTACGAAAAGTAAATGTTGACCGTTATGATGATCGTGAAATAGTGAAAACAAATTTGATTGAGAGTTATGATCAATTAATGGAGTTTGCAAGAAAGAACTTGCCTGATAAGTTTTTCTTAGAAGGAACAGAACGTAAAAATCTAAGAAATATTATATCAAGGGAATTGATTGGAAACGTTCTTATTCATAGGGAATTTACAAGTGCATATACTGCCAAATTTGTTATTGAAAAGAATCGTATGTATACAGAAAATGGAAGTCGTTCAGCAGGAGATGGAATTATTACACCAGACAACATGGAACCCAATCCTAAGAATCCAATAATTGCATCTTTCTTTAGAACAATTGGCTGGTCAGATAGACTCGGATCTGGAGTGAGAAATCTTTATAAATATTCAAAAATTTATTCTGGACAAGAACCAGAGTTTGTTGAAGGTGATATATTTAAAACGGTTGTTCCTTTGGATGATGAGTACTCTCCGGATACAAATACAAATGGAAAAGCGACGATAAAAAGCGACGATAAAAAAGCGACGATAAAAAGCGACGATAAAAAAGCGACGACAAAAACGGAAAAGCAGTATGAACAGATTTTAAGTTTTATGGAAGTTGGAGAAGAGTACTCTTTGAAAGAATTCTGTGATTTATTAGGGCTTAAGGAGACGAGAACAAAGGAATTACTAAGAGGATTATCGGATCAGATTGAGATTAAGGGACGGAATAAAGATAGAAAATACAAATTAAAGAAACTTATAAAATAGGACCTAATTCATATTTATAATTGACGAAAAAGACCTAGTTTTTTTGCAGAAAATATGGAGGGAACAATGAATCACAAAGGAACAGTTTTACTAGAAACAGAACGATTAGTTTTACGTCCTTTTAGCATGGATGATTTGGAACAAATATATGATAACTGCTGGAGTAAGGAAGAAGTCTGGAAGTGGACAAGCTATGATTCTATGCAGTGTGTAGAAGATGTAATTACAAATGCAGGAATGTTCACTGAACGTTGGTTGACGGCGTATGAAGATAAACGTAGGTATAGTTGGGCAATTCAGGTGAAAAAAACTGGAGAAGTCATGAAAAAAAGCGGAATGCATTATGAAGGCACATTGAGAAAAGCAGGTCACTGCAACTGTGGGGTGATTGATCAGGTATTTTATTCGGTGTTGGCCGACGATTATAAGAAGGGGATGTAGCAAATGGGAGAATTGAGTGAGTTGCCAAATATTGGTAAGGTAGTGGAAGAACAATTGAATCAAGTAGGAATATTTACTTTTGAAGAATTAAAAGCAGTTGGAGCAAAGCAAGCTTGGCTTAAAATACAAGGAATCGATTCTTCCGCCTGTATACATCGACTTCTTGCCTTGGAGGGAGCAATTCAAGGTGTGAAAAAAACGGACTTGGCACCTGAAATGAAAAAAGAATTAGGAGAGTTCTACAAATGGAAAAAATTATAATTCGTAGTGAGGAACAAGGCGACTATCGAAAAGTAGAAGAATTAACGCGAGAAGCATTCTGGAATCTTCATCATCTAGGTTGTGATGAACATTAT
>JAGOGN010000088.1 GCA_017996675.1 Lachnospiraceae bacterium
CCATAAACTAATCCTTCCAGATAATCCCCCATCCCTCTTTTAGAACGGTAGGTAAAGGTTGCCTGTTTACTATTCACAGGTTTCATATCTAAGATTGGTGGCACTGCTCCTTTGATTCTTTTCATTACAATAATATGAACATCATTCATGGATTTCAAGAACTGATATGCACTATCATGTCTAAAGAACCCTGGATAATTCTTGCTAAATGTCTTGATATTTTCTTTTCCCATTGTAACCCAAATCTCAGAATGAGATTTTCCAACTGCTTTTCCAATATCATCAATGAGACCCGTTGCAATCTTATCTTCAACGTCCTCCAATGGTGTAAATATTTTATCTACCGGAAACTGATAGGATTTTAAGACTTGCTCAACTGTTGCCTTTCCATATAACTCTTTACATGAAGTAAGCCACGAAGAAACCACTGTACCTTTCATTTGTATAACTTCCTTTCTATATCCATTATGTAATTCTATTTCAAGCGAACCGCAATAACAGCGAATTTCCCATTCTTCACAGGAGTTGTTAACGTTAAAAATTCGTCGTTGTAGTTAGCCTTGATTTCTGTATCATAAAGAGCTTTCTTTTGAATATTATCATAAAAATACTGAAACTCCTCTTGGGACTTTGCATAACAATATTTGTCAAACTGAAATGGATTCAATCGATGTTCATCCATATCATCAAAAAATACTGAAATAACCTGATATTCTCTCTTCTCATATAACGTTTCAAAAATAATTTTTGAATGTTCTTTGGCAAATTCCTTCGTCTGAAAATCAAGCAGGCGACCAAACATTAATCCAGAACTCCTATTATTTCCATGAATAATCAAATTCATCCCTGGAGTACGCACATAATTCCCTTTGACTCCAGTTCCAATTGAAGAATGTTCGTCTACCGCCAAAGATCCATTTTCATTGTATTCACCAAAAAAACTCATCGTTAAAAATCGCTTATAATCGTTTCCCGCTAAAACAGGATAATCCATCCCGGTGCCTTCAATTGTAACCCATCCAACAAAATTCTCATTTAAATTTAAAAGTGGTCTGAACTTAGACTGAACTTCCCCAATGTCATCCTTTTCGAAACTGTTTTCTTTCTGTTGCTCTTCAATATCATTCTTCATTTTCAAAAGATCAAGGGTTTGCTTTCGAGTCAATAAATCTTCTTTACTGTAAAAAAGCGAATACACAATTCCTACAATAAAGATACCTAATACAATCAAGCCAATACGGCGATGCTTTTTATTCGCTAACTTTAGCTCCTGTTGCGTCATTCTTTCGGACATGATTCACCTCTTACTTTTCTTACTCTAATCATACCACAATAATCCATTCTGAATCAATTTAAAAAGCACAAAAAAAAGTAGTATTTCTACTACTTTTTTAGCCATCATTTTGACAAATCAAGTTTACGAATGGTATCCCGAAGGGGTAGGACTTTGCCAGGTGAAACTGATAATTCATCCACTCCCATTTTTAAGAATTTTTCTGTTAACTCAAGATCCGCACCTAGTTCTCCGCAAATTCCTGCCCATATTCCATGTTTGTGTGCATTCTCAACAACCATTCCAATCATTTTAAGAATTGCTGGGTGATGAGAATCATAAAATTGATCCAAGGACGGGTTCTGCCGATCTATTGCAAGTGTATACTGCGTCAAATCATTCGTTCCGATACTAAAGAAATCAACCATGGATGCCAGTTCATCACTTATCATTACCGCTGCTGGAGTTTCAATCATTACACCCTGTTCCACATCTTCAAACGGAATACCTTGATTTCTTAGCTCTTGCTTGACATTAACAACAATTTCCTGAATCTGTACCCACTCTTTCGTTGATATGATCATCGGGTACATAATCGCTATCGTTCCATAAGCACTGGCTCTTAAGATAGCCCTCAATTGTGTCGAGAATATTTCCGGTCTGGTCAGACAGATTCGAATAGCCCGAAGACCCATTGCTGGGTTTTCTTCTTGTTCTAGTCCAAAATAAGGAGCTTGTTTATCCGCTCCGATATCAAGCGTTCGGATAATAACTTTCTTTCCTGCCATTGTTTCTGCTACCGATTTGTAGATTGCAAACTGTTCTTCTTCTGTTGGGTAATCATCTTTTTCCAAATACAGAAACTCACTTCGAAATAAACCGATTCCGCCTGCATCATTTTGCAATACATATGCAAGATCCTTTGTATTTCCAATGTTTGCAAAAACCTGGATTTTCTTGCCATCTTTTGTGATATTCTCTTTCCCTTTTAAATCAAGCAGTAACTGTTTTTGTTGATTTTCCAAAGCAAGCTTATTCTGATAAGATAGCAACGTTTCATCATCTGGCTCAATATAGAGATTGCCTGTTTTTCCATCTAAAATCGCCATTTTTCCATGAAACGATTCATCGATGTCAATAGCCGTGCCTACAATTGCTGGAATATTCATTGTTCTAGCCAAAATAGCAGTATGTGAATTTACAGATCCCTGTTTTGTTACAAATCCAAGTACCTGTTTCGGATCAAAAGTTACCGTTTCACTTGGAGCAAGATCCAGCGCCAGAATAATGGATGGCTCACCCATTTTTTTCTCATCATCCTGTTTCCCTTTCAGATTGGATAAAATCCGCTCTGAAATATCTTTCACATCTGCTGCTCGTGCCCGCATATAGTCATCTTCCATTTGGGAGAACATTTTATGAAAATTGTCTGCAATGGATGCCACAGCAAATTCTGCATTCACCGCCTGCGTACGAATCATATTTTCGATTGCTTCCACAAAATCTCCATCTTCCAACATCATCTGATGAATCTGGAAAATTGCAGCATTTGCCTCTCCAATTCGAATCAACGACTCCTGATACAGTTGTCCAAGCTGTTCATAAGCTAATTTACTGGCATTTTGATACCTGTCGATCTCTTGTTGCGAATTCTCAACATGTAATCTCTTGACCTGTAACTCTACTTTTGAATGAACATAGAGCTTTCCAATTGCAATTCCACTCAACACACTTTTTCCATAAAATGTTTGCATATGCTCTCCCTCTTTCTTTTTTTGAGTCTTACAGATTTTCTGCTAAAAATTTCTGAATTTGATCAATAGCAGTTTCCTCATCTGTACCCTCAACTGTCATTGTAATTTCTTGTCCTTTTTTTGCAGCAAGACTCATTACTCCAAATATTCTTTTTGCATCGACTGCCTGATCTCCTTTGGAAATCGTAACAGCGGACTCAAATGTTTTTAAAAGCTTAATTAGTTCTCCTGCCGGACGTGCATGAATTCCCTCTGGATCCTGAATCACATATTTTAATTCTTTCATAATATCATCCTCACTTGCCGAATTATTCTACTACTCTTCTCTTAATCAATCCTAATAAAACTCCACCAACAACCATTCCTGCTGCAAGAGCAAGTAAATAAAAGAGTGCATTTCCTACTACAGGGAATACAAAGATTCCACCATGTGGTGCCATTAAAGTACAGTCAAAAAACATTGCTAATGCTCCAGCAAGACCAGATCCAATCATACAAGCTGGAATTACTCTAAGTGGATCTTTTGCAGCGTAAGGAATTGCTCCTTCTGTAATGAAAGCAAGTCCCATAACAAAAGTGGTTGAACCAGCTTCTCTTTCTGCCTTTGTGTATTTATTCTTAAATAATAATGTAGATAATGCAATTGCGCAAGGAGGAACCATACCACCGATCATTACTGCTGCCATTATATCATACTGACCGCCTGCAATTGAAAAAACACCAAAAACATAGGCTGCTTTATTGAAAGGTCCACCCATATCTGTTGCCATCATGCCTGCAACGATAATTCCAAGAATAATTTTACTCGTGCCACCCATGCTCTTTAATCCATCAAATAACAATGTATTTAATGCTCCAATTGGTGGTTCTACAGCAAATGTCATAATCAATCCCATAAACAAGATACCCAAAACCGGATAAATTAGAACTGGTGCCAATTTCTCAACAGAGTTCGGCATGTTTTTCATTAATCTCTTTAATAAAAGAACGATATAACCAGCAATAAATCCTGCAAGCAAGGCTCCTAAGAAACCAGATTTTCCTGCTGCTGCCATTGCTCCACCTACAAAACCAACTGCTAGTCCAGGTCTATCCGCAATACTCATTGCGATAAATCCAGCTAGTACTGGTAACATAAAACCAAATGCTGCTTTTCCGATTGTAAAAAATAAAGCTGCCTGCTCTGTAATTGAGCCAAAATTTCCTCTTTCTTTCACGGAAAGGGATTTAATATCAATGCCAAACGAGTCAAGTAAGAATGCAATCGCAATTAAGATACCACCACCAACTACAAATGGAAGCATGTGTGAAATACCATTCATCAAGTGGGTGTAGATCTGATGACCAATGGAAGAACTTTTATGTTCGTCCTGTGCTGTTTCACTAACACTGCCTGCTTTATATACTCCTACATTACCAGCTAATGCCTGATCAATCAGGGCTGATGCTTTGCTGATGCCGTCGGACACCTGAACCTGAATGACTTTTTTACCAAAGAAACGTTCCATTGGAACATTTGTATCTGCTGCTACAATAACGCAATCTGCTTCTTCAATCTCTGCAGCAGTCAGGATATTCTTTGCTCCTCCCGATCCTCTTGTTTCAACTTTAATCGTACAATTTCTTTCTTTTGCAGCTTTTTCCAATGCTTCTGCTGCCATGTAGGTATGTGCTATTCCTGTTGGACACGCCGTTACCGCTACTATCTTACCTGCCATTGAAATCTCCGTCCCATTCTCTTTATCTAAACGTGCCTGTTCTGCCTTGTCGATTACACTTAAAAATTCGTCCACACTTGTTGCTTTACGTAAATTTTCTTGAAACTTTTCATCCATTAGCATCACTGAAAGTCTACTGAGTACTTCTAGATGAACATTATCTTCCGTATTTGGTGCGGCTATTAAAAACAGTAGATCTACCGGTTCTCCATCCAGTGAATCATAATCTACACCGTTTGGAATTGTCATAGCTGCAAGACCCGGTCTTTGAACCATGGAACCTTTACCATGTGGAATTGCAATGCCTTCTCCCGTTCCTGTAGTTCCTTCTTCTTCTCTGGCCAAAACTCGACTCATGAACGCATCTTCATCTGTAATTGTTCCACTATTCATCATCAGTTTTACTGCCTGTTGCAATGTCTCTTGCTTATTTTCGCATTGAGCATTTAATAACACACACTCTTTTCCAAGTAATTCTGTGATTCTCATGTAGTCCCTCCTCTTTTTAAGATATTTGCACTCTTTGCTTCACATCCATAATCTCTTGCCTTGATGCGAGGTTCTGTGAAAATGCGCTGGCACTACCTGCAGAAACTCCCATTCGAAATGCTTCTTTATAATCCTTCGTTTCAGCAAATCCAGCCAAAAAACCAGCGACCATAGAATCTCCTGCCCCAACTCCATTCACCAATGTCCCTTTTGGCGCATCTGCCTCAAAAATCTGGTCGTCCTCCGTTACCAAAACTGCTCCCTGTCCCGCCATTGAGACCAGCACATTTCTGGCTCCTAACTCCTGTAACTTCTTTGCATACGGAATCACTTCGGCTCTGGTACTTAATTCCACGTTGAATATTTCGCCTAATTCATGATTATTCGGTTTAATTAAAAATGGTTGTTGTGGCAATACATTTAACAATAAATCCTTTGTTGCATCTACTACTACCTCCACACCTTTACCTTCTAATCGTTCCATAATGGTCAGATAAATGGAATTTGGCATAGAAGCCGGAATACTACCTGCAAGAACAAGAATATCTCCTGCTGATAAAGCATCCATTTTTTGAAGCATTTTCTCCAAACTTTTTGGATCAATCACTGGTCCAATACCATTGATTTCAGTACCTTCATAATTCTTGATTTTCATATTAATCCGGGAGAAACCTTCAGGAAGTTCAATAAAATCCGTTGAGCATCCCAATACCTTTAAACGTCTGGATATTTCTTCCCCTGTAAACCCAGCCACAAATCCCAGCGCTGTGTTTTCAATTCCCAGGTTATGCGAAACGATTGATACATTCACGCCCTTGCCTCCAGCCATGATTTCTTCCTCGTCCGTTCTGTTTGTCTTTCCCATGGCATAATCCCTGACGGAAACAATATAATCAAGTGCAGGATTAAATGTAATTGTGTAAATCACTCTTTCACCTCCCTTGTTGTTTTGATTGTTTATGAATGTTTATGAACGTTTGTGATTTTATATGCCTATTATATCTTTTCGTAAATAGAATTTCAATACTGCATATTCACAGTTTTGCATCTCTATTTTGTACACTTTTCACAATTGTTTGTAATTGTTTGTTTTTTTACTCGTCATACGCAAAAAGGCATACTATTCAAAGTATGCCTGCGCTCAAACGGTCAATTTCGTTCATAACTAACCATTATTTCTTATTCCTCTATTTTGAAGGAATGATTATATTCTTAAGTTTTGTAAAATCTGCTTT
>JAGOGN010000089.1 GCA_017996675.1 Lachnospiraceae bacterium
GATTGACATTTGTCCTTTGGGGGACTAGAATGACAACGTTTCACATAAAATATGATTTAGCGAAAGGAAGTGAGAAAACATGGAAGCATTTGTTGAGTCGCTTTTAGAAGAGCTCAATTGCGAGACGGTATTTACGATTCCGATTTTTGGTGGCATACCAATATCAGAGTCAATTGTGGTGACTTGGATCATTATTGGAGTCCTGACTTTGTTGGCTTTTCTTTTTGTAAGAAATCTCAGGGTAGAAAATCCTGGAAAGAAACAAATCGTTTTAGAAACAGCGATTGGCGGGATGTATCATTTTTTTGAAGATTCCATGGGGAGTCACGGAAAACGATATATTCCATACATGATTACAGTGGGATTATATATCGGCGTCGCTAATCTGATTGGGCTATTTGGATTTAAGCCTCCTACAAAGGACATGAATGTCACAATTGCGTTGGCTTTTATGAGCATTTCATTAATTGAAATTGCGGGTGTTAAACAAAAAGGTTTTAAGGGATGGGTGAAAAGCTTTGCACAGCCAGTGCCTATCATTCTGCCAATAAATATTTTGGAAGTTTTTATTCGACCCTTATCCTTATGCATGCGACTTTTTGGAAATGTATTAGGAGCCTTTGTTGTAATGGAGTTAATAAAGTTATTGATCCCAGTGTTTATTCCAGTTGTATTTAGTCTGTATTTTGATATTTTTGATGGATTAATTCAGGCGTATGTGTTCGTATTTTTAACATCTCTCTTTATTGGAGAGGCAATTGAAGAAAGTGTATAGAAGAAAAGGAGAAAAAGTATGTCATCAACATTATTAGTAGCTATAGGAGCAGGAATCGCAGTTTTCACAGGTATTGGAGCAGGTATTGGTATTGGAGTAGCAACAGCAAAAGCAACAGATGCGATCGCAAGACAGCCAGAAGCAGACGGTAAAATCAGAAGTACTCTTTTAATTGGTGCTGCATTGGCAGAAGCAACTGCAATTTATGGTTTCGTAATTGCTCTTTTAATTATTCTGTTATTAAAATAAAACAGAAAAGTAAGTAGAAAGGTGGTCGGCGTATGCTGAACATAAATTTTTGGAATATAGCAATTACGATTGTGAATTTATTAGTGCTATATGCCTTAATGAGAAAATTTCTGGTAAAGCCGGTTCGTGCAGTAATGGAAGAGCGAGAGCAAAGAATTGAATCACAGCTAACGGATGCATCTCAAAAGCAGGAGCAGGCTCATAATTTGAAAATGGAATATGAAAATAAATTAGAGCAGGCGGGAGTTGAAGCGAGTGCAATTATCCAGAAGGCAAGAGAAATAGCCGGCCAGGAGCAGGAGCAGATGATTCAGGAAACCAAGGATGAGACCCAGAGAATTTTCGAACAGTCGAAAAAGGAAATTGAGTTAGAACAAGAAAAGGCGACAAGGGAAGCAAAGAAGCAAATTTCTGAATTGGCACTGACTGCTGCAAGAAAGATTATCATATCGGGTGATGTAAATGACACAAACAGCAATTAATTATGGAAAAATTCTATATGATTTAAATATTCCTAGGGAACAGATCCAGGTCTTAGGTGAACTTTTAAGCGAAGAACCAAAGATTGTGGAATATCTGAGTAATCCTACTATAGAGCAACCACAAAAAAGTGCAGTGATTAGTCATATTCTCGATGGAGAATTGGCTGCATTTGTAAGTATGTTGTGCAAATATCATAGAACAAAGTATTTACCAGATGCAATCCAGGCTTATTATAAATATTATGACAAGCAAAAAGGGACTGTACGATGTACGCTTAAATATGCGAAAGCGGTTACGCAGGAAGAAAAAGAGAAAATGAAAGAGGTCTTAAGGGTCCAATTTCATGCGAAAGAAATAATAATGGAAGAGCATCAGGACTCATCGATTCTTGGTGGTCTATTGATCGAAGCTGACGGTATTGAGTATGATTTTTCATATGAAGGCCGTCTGCGTCAGTTAGAAAAGAAATTAATCGGGAGGTGATGACTGTGAGCGCAATCAACGCGGCTGATATTATATCAATTTTGAAAGCTGAAGTGGAAAATTTTAGTTGGGAACCAGTTGAACAAGAGATCGGTACGGTGATCTGGATTGGTGATGGAATCGCAACTATTTATGGAATGGATCATGCAGCTTATGGAGAGATTGTAATTTTTGAAAATGGAATCAAAGGTATGGTTCAGGATATTCGCAGAAATGAGATTGGATGCATTCTTTTTGGTAAGGATACTGATATTAAAGAAGGATCTAAGGTAAAAAGAACAAAGAGGAGAGCAGGGATTCCAGTCGGAGATGCTTTTATTGGAAGAGTCATCAACTCTTTAGGTGAGCCTATTGACGGAAAAGGTCCAATTGAATCTACGGATTACAGACCGATAGAGTCAGAGGCACCTGGTATTACACAAAGAAAGTCGGTTACTGTTCCGATGGAAACGGGAATCTTGACAATAGATGCGATGTTTCCAATTGGTAGAGGACAGCGTGAGCTTATCATTGGAGACAGGCAAACAGGAAAGACCTCAATTGCAGTAGACACCATTCTAAATCAAAAAGGAAAAGGCGTAGTCTGCATTTATGTTGCAATTGGACAAAAAGCATCCAGTGTTGCGAAGTTGGTTTCCACGTTGGAACATTTTGGAGCGATGGAATATACGACTGTTTTGGTTTCAACAGCCAGTGACCCTGCTTCCTTACAGTATATTGCACCATACTCAGGTACTGCCTTAGGCGAACACTTTATGTATAAAGGACAAGATGTTTTGATGGTGTATGATGACTTATCAAAACATGCGGTTGCTTATCGAGCACTTTCGTTGTTGCTTGAACGTTCACCAGGCCGTGAGGCATACCCTGGGGATGTATTTTATTTACACTCTAGATTATTGGAAAGATCAAGTCGCTTAAACGATGAAATGGGTGGTGGATCTATGACTGCATTGCCAATTATTGAAACGCAGGCAGGAGATGTATCCGCCTATATCCCAACAAATGTTATTTCTATTACGGATGGTCAGATTTTTTTGGAAAGTGATTTGTTTTTTGCAGGAATGAGACCGGCTGTTAATGTTGGATTATCTGTTTCCCGTGTTGGTGGAGCTGCACAGACAAAAGCTATGAAAAAAGCGTCTGGAAGTATTCGTATTGACTTGGCACAGTATCGTGAAATGGAAGTATTTACACAATTTAGCTCAGATTTAGATGAAGTAACTAAGAATCAGCTCCATCATGGGAAAGCAATGATGGAACTTTTGAAACAACCGTTATGCCATCCATTACAGTTGCATGAGCAGGTTATTTTATTGTGGATTGCAAATCATGGAATGATGGATCAGATTGATTCGAAGCAGATTAAGATTTTCCAGAGAGAAATTTTATCTTATGTCGAAAGAAATCATCCAGAAGTGGTACAGGAGATTAAAGATACAAAAGTGTTATCAGATGGTTTAGGTGTAAAGCTTCTGGAAATTGTGAATGAATTTAAAGTAGGTGAATAGATGGATAGTATGAAAGAAATTCAGGGCAGAATGAAAAGTATTGAAGATACGATTAAAATTACGAATGCCATGTATATGATTTCTTCTGCAAAACTAAAAAAAGCAAAAAAAAACCTGGAAGCCACAGAACCTTATTTTTTTACATTACAAAATACGATGAGCAGAATATTAAGACATATTCCAGAAAATAGCAGTATCTATTTTGACCAAAGAAAGGATAAGAAAAGAAGCGACCGTAAAGTTGGCTATCTGGTTGTTTCTGCAGATAAAGGAATGGCCGGTGCTTATAATCATAATGTATTTAAAGTTGCGGAAGAGCATATGGACCATACAGCCAATCCAGTCTTATTCGTTTTAGGCGAAATAGGCCGTCATTATTTTGAAAGGCGAAACATTCCAATAGAAGAACAGTTTCATTATACCATTCAGAATCCAACTTTAAGTAGAGCTCGTAGTATTGCAGAAATTGTATTAGAAAAATATGAGAAAGAAGAATTGGACGAGTTGTATATCATTTATACAAAGATGTTGAATTCAATCAGTTCGGAAGTGGATATGATAAAGTTACTCCCACTGGAAAGAGCAGATTTTAAGGTCTCGCTTCCAATCAATGTAAGGCGTGAGGAAATTGATTTAAAACCCGATCCACTTACTGTGATTGAGCATATTATTCCTGAATACTTAGTTGGATTTATTTATGGAGCACTTGTGGAAGCATTTTCCAGCGAACAAAATTCGCGCTTAATGGCAATGGAAGCTGCCGTAAAAAGCGGAACAGATATGTTAAAAGAGCTGGATGTGATTTATCACCGTGCAAGGCAGGCGGCTATTACGCAGCAGATTACGGAAGTAGTCGGTGGTGCAAAGGCACAAAGGAAAAAGAAAATCAGTTAGGAGGCCCGGATATGAATCAGGGTAAGATTGTTCAGGTCATGGGACCTGTTGTAGACGTAGAATTTGAATCAGATTATATCCCAAATATCCAGGATGCACTGGAGGTGGATAATGATGGAAGACGTTGCGTGATGGAAGTCGCTCAGCATATTGGAAATCATACAGTACGTTGCATCATGATGGCATCCAGCGACGGATTATGTAAAGATATGGTAGTGAATGCCACAGGTACAGGAATTAAAGTTCCAGTAGGAGAAAAGACACTTGGCAGATTGTTTAATGTGCTCGGAGAGACTTTGGATGATGGAGAGAAATTAGATCAGGAGGAACATTGGGTTATTCACAGAGATCCACCTGATTTTGAAAATCAAAAGCCAGCAGTTGAAATTCTGGAAACAGGAATTAAAGTTATTGATTTGTTAGCTCCTTATGCAAAGGGAGGAAAGATTGGATTATTTGGTGGTGCCGGCGTTGGAAAGACAGTGTTAATTCAGGAATTGATTCGAAATATTGCTACAGAACATGGTGGATATTCGATTTTTACCGGAGTAGGAGAGCGCTCTAGAGAAGGTAATGATTTATGGACTGAAATGAAAGAATCCGGAGTATTAGAAAAGACGGCGCTGGTCTTTGGTCAGATGAATGAACCACCTGGAGCGCGTATGCGTGTGGCAGAATCAGGATTGACAATGGCGGAGTACTTTAGAGATGAGAAACACCAGGATGTACTTTTGTTTATTGATAATATTTTCCGCTTTACGCAGGCGGGCTCCGAGGTATCCGCATTATTAGGACGTATGCCATCTGCCGTAGGTTACCAGCCAACTCTTGCAACTGAGATGGGTGAATTACAGGAAAGAATTGCTTCTACAAAAAATGGTTCCGTTACATCTGTTCAGGCAGTCTATGTTCCAGCGGATGACTTGACAGACCCGGCACCTGCAACGACATTTTCTCATTTAGATGCGACCACTGTTCTCTCAAGAAAAATAGTTGAGCAGGGAATTTATCCAGCGGTTGATCCATTAGAATCAACATCCCGTATTTTGGAGGCAGATGTCGTTGGTCAATTACATTATGATATAGCCCGAAAAGTACAGGAAACCTTACAAAGTTACAGAGATTTACAAGATATTATTGCAATCCTTGGAATGGAAGAACTTTCAGAAGAGGATAAACTGACGGTATATCGTGCCAGAAAAATGCAGAAATTCTTGTCTCAGCCATTCCATGTTGCTGAGAATTTTACTGGTATATCTGGAAAATATGTTCCTCTATCGGAAACTATTAGAGGATTTCAGGCGATTCTGCAAGGAGAAATGGACCGATACCCAGAAAATGCATTTTTCAATGTAGGAACCATTGAAGAAGTAAAGGAAAAGGCTGCAACAATGTAAGCGAAAAGGATAAGGTGATTCAATGAAAATATTTTTTATTCGTGTGATAGCAGCAGACCGAGTGTACTATGAGGGAAGATGCGAATCTATCATTCTTCCTTCTTTAGACGGCTCGATTGGTATTTTGGCTAATCATGAAAATGCAATCATTGCTGTAAGTGAAGGTGAAATAGAAGCCCGACTAGAAGGTGGAAAGAAAATTCATGCATTTGTTGGAAAAGGATTTTTTCAAATTATGAATAACCGTTGTCTTTTATTAGTAGAGACAGTGGAGAGTCCAGAAGAGATTGACATTCGCAGAGCAAAAGAAGCGGAGGAACGTGCATTAGAACAGCTTCGTCAAAAGTTAAGTATTCGGGAGTATTATCATAATCAGGCATCTCTTGCCCGTGCAATGACTCGATTAAAAACTGCTAACAAAAATCATGATGTATGATATAATGTAGTAGAAAAAAGGTATTATTTTTAGTCTCTGATGAAACCGTTAAAAGCAGGAGGAGCTCTATGTGTGAAAAGCACGATGATAAGTGCAGTTTGTGGATACGGTGGACCTTGGTTATTCCCAGTATGGGCTGGATTTGTTTGAATTATATGAATTACCAATAAAAGACGCAGTGGATTA
>JAGOGN010000008.1 GCA_017996675.1 Lachnospiraceae bacterium
ACGATTTTATATATGGAACTGCGAAAAAAGAGCAGGTCATCACGGATGGTGCAGGTAATACGCTATTTCCGATGTATAAAATTGGAATTATCAACAATAAAAATAAAGAAATAAAGCAGTACGAAAAAGCGGGATACTTTGTAACGGGTGTAACAATCGATGATTATACCATCCATTTGAGTCGTGTGAGTATTACGAATGGATCCTATGTTATAGCAACTGAAGATACGATTATGAATCAGGCTGGTGATACGATTTATCCAGTGATGTCGGAGACCTTTTTTACACCAATCAAACAAACCCAGGTTCAGTTAATCATGGGAGAAGCTGCAAAGGATGAAACGCCTAAAATTCTTACTCCTAAAATGGTGGCCATTGATAAAGCACGAGTGGTTTCTTTAGAGAAAAAAAAGACGTTGACCAAATATTACGCCTATGCAAAGGGTAAAGTCCTGATGTCTAGTTTAGATGTATCGGATGCTATTCTCTTAGCGGATCAGTATTCTGGGGTTGTTATTGATAATCAGGTGCGTTATGTTTGGAAACGAGCGCGGGATAATTATCAGGAAACACTTCCAGGAATGACGGCTGATTTAACAAAAGTAGGAAGTGATTACAAAGAACGTTGTCTCTCTATTATGCTGAAAAAAGAGGGAATTAACATTAGTGTGAGCGAGTTACTAAGTTCTGGGAAAACACCGAAAGAGATTTTGGAACGATCCCTTCAGTCGGAAACGGTATTGGATCTAAATGGCTGTACACTCCAGCAAATTTTGTACTATGTTAATCAGGGAACACCGGTGTATGGAATCAAAAATGGAAATCAGCCAATCCTGATTGTGGGATATAGTAGCAGTACTTACGTGATTTATGATCCGGCAACAAATGCTACAACAGCGATTCCCAAAACAGAATTAGAAACCGCTGTTGGTAACGCTGGAAATGTATTTTTGGCATATCTAAAAAAATAACTTCATTTTACCGTCTTTTGAACCGAAATAGTAGTTGTAATCGAAACTAAATTTCAATCAAAGGGCGGTATTTTTATGCAAATTGACGGGTTGTTAAATAATAAAGAAATTCGTAATACAGCAGATTGGGCGGTAAAAGAAGATGTTACAAAGAAAAAGCCATCCCCATCGGTGGATGTTGTTCAATCCTGGTATGCGGGAAGTGTTCCGATAACCAATGCCCTACAAATTGGATATGAGGATGAAGGAGACCGTTTAAAAGACCGTAATCATATTAAGAATCAGGCCCAAATGATTCAGAATCAGGAAACGAATCATGCGGAATTTTTGTTGTCGAATGTAACGATAGCAGATCAAATGCAAATGGACGAAGAAGGCTATGATCTGGAGAATGAAGATTCAAAAACGATTGTAACTGTTGTGGAAAAAATAAAGATCGCCATGATGCAAGGTGGAGAAGTTAGTCCTGAAGATTTGGCCGGATTATCAATAGAAGAAGTAGAACGAATGACAGGGAATAGAGGAGTTGCACAAAGTTTGCTGTCACAAATGCAAGACTGTGACTTGCCTGTCACGAATGAATTTTTGGCGGATGCAAACAAGGCCCTAGATCGTATGGAACAGTTACAGCCAATCGGAAAAGAAACAGCGGGCTACTTAGTAGATAACCAGTTGGATCCGTCGATTGATCAGGTTTACAAAGCAGAGTATGCAGTTAAAATAAATAGCAATTCACAAGGAACCGTTACTCCTGCAAATCAGGAACAACTAGAACAATTGGTTGTGAAGGCCTATGACCAATACAAAATAGAACCAACAACAGATCATGTGGAATTGGGAGTGTGGATGCTACAGGAGGAAATTCCGCTTACAAAGGAAAATGCGATTGCAATGATTGCAATGACCGGACAAAAGATGCCGCAAACCGCAGAAGAAAAAGCGCAGGTTTTGGTGGACGCAGCGGTTTTAGGAAGAAGACCACAAGATGGAATTTTAATTAAAGAATTCAGTGATTACCAGAAGTTATGCGAAGTAAGAAAACAGTTGGAATTAGAAACACATCGTATGCGAATGAGTACCAATGGTGCATTGGAATTAATGAAACAGGGGATCGAAATTGATTTACAACCAGTTGAAGAGACTATCACTCAGTTAGAAGATTTGAAACTGAGTCTTGAAAAAAGAATTGCACAGTCACAGGGAATTGAACAAAATAGCAGCCAGGAAGAGGCAGTTACAGTAAATGAAGCCGTTCGTCAAATAAAAACACTACCAGTATACGCGCTGATGGTTACTCAAAAAGCGAGCTGGACACTTGGTGAATTCTATGAATCTGGAACCAGCCTGAAAGCGGAGTTTGAGCTGGCTACTCAATCATATGAAACAATGATGACAAGACCAAGCAAAGAGTATCATGACAGCATTCAGAAAGCTTTTCAAAATATTGATGATATTCTTTTGGACAATGAACTGGAAATTAACCCAGCAAATCAGCGTGCAGTGCGCATTTTGGCCTATAATCAAATGCCAATTAATAAGGAATCCATCGTTTCGATGAAAGCAACAGATGAATCAGTGCGTTTCGTATTGGAAGATCTGACACCGAAAAAAGTATTAGGAATGATAAAAGAAAATTATAATCCACTGAAAGTGCCATTTGAGCAACTAAAAGAAAAATTAACCGAGATGAATCAAATGGTTCCGGAAACAGATGACCAGAAGTTTTCAGAATTTTTGTGGAAACTCGATCATACCAACGAGATTACTCAAGAGGAACGACAAGCGTTTGTCAGTATTTATCGTTTAATTCGACAGGTAGAAAAGACAGACGGGGCAGCCATTGGTGCACTTTACCAGGCTGGAGAAGAAGTTACGTTGAAGAATCTTATGACCCAGGTTCGAACAGGAAAGGTTCGTGGATTTGAAAAAGTCGTAGACGAGCAGATGGGTGAAAGTCAGTCTAATCCAGTACAGTCCCTATCCATTACCCAGCAAATTGAACAGGTTTATCAGCTCCAATGCTTGAAACAGGCAGGAAAAGATCTAAAACCAACCGTACTTGCCCAAAAAAATAAAACAGAAGATGTGATGGAATGGACCCCAGAGCAGCTGGCAAATGCCATGCAGCAAGAAGAACCATTAGACAAAGAATATGAAGCTTATAAAACAAAAAATTATATGATGCAACAACAAGCGCATTCACAAACAACAGAGCGAGAAATTTTTGCCATATTAAAACAATTTGATTTGCCAGATAGTCAGGCGAATATTCAGGCGTTAAGTCACATGCTTCAAAATAGAAATAAATTATTCCAGGATCTGTTCGTAGATGGAGAAGGTGTATCCAAGCAGGAGTTAGAAGCAATTAAGGAAGATATTTTAAAGAATTTTGCAGAAGCTGTAAAAACACCAGAAGAGATGGCAAAGGCGCAAAAGAAACTTGCGGATACAGCAGAACATGTGATGGATCAGATGATGCAAAGTAAGCCAACGGATTTTGAAAATTATCGTCAGATACAACTCTACTCCAGACAAATTCGCCTTCAAACCGAAATGGGTAAGAAAGAGTATTATGAAATTCCGGTATTAGTAGGTGATCAACTTACAAATGTAAGTTTAAAGATTGTTCGTGGAGAAGAGAAGAAAGGATTTTTAGAAATTGCGTTCGATTCTAATAAATTTGGAAAGATTCGTGCGCAAATCCAGGCGACCAAAGAAGGATTAACAGCCCAAATGCAGGCAGATTCCGACCTAGGTCAAAGTGCAATGGAGAAAGTTTTGGATGACATGAACCAAACCTATGAAAATCCAGAAGAATCTATTCAGACGACTCAGTTGTACCAAATTGCGAAATCTTTTTTAGAGCAGTTAGGTAAAGTATCTGCATAAAAAAGCCGATAAAATAGGTAGTAAAGAAAAGGGGTGTCCAGATGAAGATCAACCATAATGTATCCGCATTTGTCGCAAATGCAAACCTATTAAAAAATGAAGACCGTTTAACGGGCTCGCTGGAGCGACTTTCTTCCGGATATCGGATCAATCACGCTTCGGATGATGCGCCAGGAATGGCCTTATCTAGTAAAATGAAATCACAGATCGCAGCTTTGGATCAGGCAAGTAGAAATTCTTCAGATGGTATTTCTGTAATTGAAACAGCAGAAGGAGCACTAAAAGAAGTTACTTCTTTGATTCAGAGAATGAGAGAACTGTCCGTTCAGGCTGCTAATGATACAAATACAAAAGAAGATGTAGATGCAATCCAGGCAGAAATTAAACAATTGACGGAAGAAATCGATCGTGTATCCAAAGATACAGAGTTTAATAAAATGCCATTATTAAATGGTAGTTTGACCACGAGAGTATATCCAAATACAAGAGATGTCTCTTTAATCCAGACTTCTGAGGATATCATACCAGGAACCTATAATTTTCAACTAGAATCAGACGCGCTACAAGCTGTTGCAAAAGGAACAAGCGTAACAGGAGCAGTTCTAGATACTTTTATCGACCCAGCGACAGGTCAACGTTCCATTCCGAAAGGAGTGGTTTCGATTAATGGGCTAGACGTGAAATTCAAAGGTGGAGAATCAGAACTAGAAATTTATGAAGCACTTCGGAATGCATCTGAGGAAGCTGAAATTAATTTAATGCCATATGATCCAGCAGTGACGGTAGGAAATGCACAAATTGCACTGCATCCAGAAACCTCAGGTTACGAAGCTGTTGCTGGAGGATATCAGTATGGAACCGCACTTGCATTTGTAAGTGAAGATTATGGAAGTATGGCACAGGTAGAAGTACAATGTGATAATGCAGACCTTGCTACCTTTTTAGGATTAAGTACCGCACCAATCAATGGAGTTGGAAAAGATGTTTCTGTAAAATTAAACGGACCGGAATTTACGAACCAGGCAACTGTTCGAGGTGAGGGAAAGACAGTAACTGTTACAGACCGCGAAGGCTTTGCGATATCTTATGATGTAAAAGAAGGAAGCTATGCAAATACTTTAGAGGCAGCTTTGGTTGCGAATCCAGCAGTGGATCCTGCCACTGTTTTTGAAGATATAGCACTTCAAGTTACGAATATGGGAACGATGACACTTCAGGTAGGAGCAAATGAACATCAAACGATAGAGGTTGACATCCCTGACATGTCATCGAAAGCCTTACGGTTAGATGATTTAGATGTGGCAACAGTAAACGGACCAGACAAAGCGTTGGTTGCGTTGGATAAAGCATTGGCAAGAGTTTCATCTGTTCGATCCCAACTAGGAGCAAATGAGAATCGTCTTAATTATGCAATTGATAACTTAGATGCAACCAGTGAGAATGTGTCCGCAGCTCTATCTAGAATAGAAGATGTGGATATGGCAGAAGAAATGTCTACTTATACGCAAATGAATGTACTGACGCAGGCAGCGACCTCCGTGTTGGCGCAAGCGAACGATATTCCAGAACAGACACTGCAATTGTTGAAATAACAAAAAAACAGGAAGGTGATCAAAATGAGACAGGAGCTGAAAAAGGAATTTGCTGATCGTATGATCAGAAGCAATCGTAGCGAATTGATCGTAATCTTATATGAGTTGATATTTGCTTATTTTGATGACGTTCGGGAAGATTTTGAACAAGGGGATTGGGAAGCTACAAAAAGGGATTTGGATAATGCAGAACGAGTGATTCGTCGTTTGATGGATGACTTGAATTTCCTGTATCCAATTTCCAAGCAATTCTTTTCTCTTTATCATTTTTCTTTAAAAGAGTTGTCAAAAATTAGAATTAAGAAGAATTTAGAACCGTTAGCTGATGTGGAAAAAATACTTCGCAATCTGTATGATAGCTTTGCTGAGATCGCAAAAAATGATCATTCTCCTGCGATTATGAAAAATGTGGAACAGGTTACAGTTGGACTGACTTACGGAAAGAACAACATTCAGGAAATTTATTCCGATCTGGATAACAAAAGAGGTTTTTATGTTTAGTTTTGACAAGTAAAGAATGGATAATAAGGGAGTCTAAGCGTGATTTACGTTTTTGACTCTCTTTTTTTTGTGAAAAAGTGACATAGGCAGATTTGAAATGCAGGAATATACTAACTTTATCAAAAGGAGGTGAACTCCATATCATATCTGATTTTATTACTATTAGTAGGAGCGATGATCCTGGATTTGTCCTATCATCGCATTCCGAATAGGTATTTGTTGATCATCTGGCCATGTGGCCTGATCTATCGTGTTTCGCTTGAAGGTTTAAGCGGATTGTCTAATGGTATTCTTCTATCCATAATTCCCATTGTAATGTTGTATTTTTTATTTCAAATGAAAGCACTTGGTGCAGGAGACATTAAACTATTTTCTGCAGTAGGGGTTTATTTAGGCTACCAAGAATTGTTTTTTTGGATCATGACATCCTTTATTTGTGGCGCATTGATCGGTTGTGTCCTATTAGTGCGTAGGAAAATTATGATTCGTCAAATTCATTATTTTTTTAATTATGTGAAAGAGCAGGTCCAGCTGTTTCCAAATCAAAGAATTTATCAGAATGCAAGAATTGGACAGGATAATGTCATGCATTTTACGATTGCAATGGTCGCAGGTTACTGCGTGATGTTAGGAAAGGGGTTTTAAATGAAATATCCAATAAAAATACAAGCAGACGATGAGCAGTTTTGTGTGAGAATGAAAGAATTTATTCTTTCACAATATGGAAATCTGTTTTCTTTTGGAAAAGAAGAAGGAAGCGACACCATTTGGTTTTCTACGAAAAAGGAAGAAGAAGGAATTTACTGCTATCAGTCTGGTCATCGTCTTGTTCAGGAAATCCTTTGGGATCGGAAAGAAAAGGAAGTGTTTGATTCAGAAAAGGAGGCAGTCATTACGTTTATTTTGGAAGATTCCGTTCAAAAAGTTCAACATCGAAAGAGTCTTGTGAAAGGAATCTGTCGTCAACATCCAGAGGAAAAAATACTCTATCTTTCCTTCTGTAAACAGAATCTTTTTTTGGAACAATCATGGAAGGATTATCAAAGAGATGTTACAGATTTAATTTATACGGCCTTTTATCATCCGGATTATTTTTGGAGCAGAATGAAAGGTTGTACGTTTGTAGAAGATGGTTTGACTTCCATTATCCCACCCGTAAATTTATGGAATTGTATTTTACTTTCGCAAGAAGCCTATGAAGTTTTTTTCCAAAAACTACAAAAGAAAAGTCCTTATGACAGACTCATTGTGGAAGTCGATAGTCTGCTGCCGTGTAACAGTATTCTCGCACAGCAGATGGAGGAAGGATATTGCCTTTATGAAGAGTCACAGGATAAAAAACAATGTCAGTTGGAACTGTCGAAGAATCTCGCGCTATGGGGGCAAGAAGAGAAACTGGACTGTTGGAAATTTGTTAAGGGAGGAGAAAGGGCTGATGAATCAGAGTCTGGACCGAGTATATGATCAGGTAAAGGATGTTATTTTAGATAAAACGCAACAACAATGTGTGTTAAAAGATGAAACGATTGTAGATCTCATTGATGAGGAACTAGCAAGATACAACAAGGAACATCCATTACTAACAAACCAGCGAAGAGAATTGGAGCAGGATATTTATAATGGCTTAAGAGGAATGGATATTTTACAGGAGCTGATGGATGATGAAGAAGTCACAGAAATCATGATGAACGGGCATGATCATATTTTTTATGAAAAAAAAGGAAAATTGTACCCTTATGAGAAGAAGTTTTACTCAAAGGAGCGGTATTTGGATTTTATCTGGAGGATTGCAGGAGACAATAATCGGATGGTTAATGAAGCAGTTCCCATTATGGATACGATCCTAAAAGACGGCTCTAGAGTGAATATTGTCATGGACCCAATTGCGATGGAAGGACCGGTCATGACAATTCGTAAATTCAAAAATCATCGGATGAATCTAGAGGAACTAGTTCGTTTAAAGACCATGGACCAGTCTGTCGCTAGTTTTCTCATGAAGTTAGTGGAATGTAAATATAACATTTTTATTTATGGTGGAACTGGGAGCGGAAAGACGGTATTACTCAACGCACTTTCTGAGTATATTCCTTCGAAAGAAAGAATTGTGACGATTGAAGATGCAGCAGAACTTCAGCTAAAGAAAGTTCATAATATCGTTCGGTTGCAGGTAAGACAGGCGACGTTAGAAGGACGCAATGGGGTGTCCATACGGGACTTATTAAAAACTTCATTAAGGCTAAGACCAGATCGGATTATTTTAGGTGAAGTTAGGGGAAGTGAGTGTGTGGATTTATTGCAAGTGATGAATACCGGACATGCGGGTTCGATTTCAACTGGACATGGAAATTCCTGCCAAGAGATGATTGATCGAATCACTACGATGACATTAATGGGGATTGAGATGCCTGTCAGTGCAATTCATCATCAAATTGCGGCAGGGATAGACATTATGGTTCAGGTGGGAAGATGTATGGACGGGAGTAGAAAGGTATTAACGGTGGATGAACTGGGTGGAATCAGTGAGGATCGGATTCAAATTCATTCCCTTATCAAATACCATAGAAGAGAAGGAACGATGAAAGATGAATGCTGGGAAACTGTTGGAACACTACAAAATCAGGGAAAAATGGAGCAATACGCCCCAGTATAATTTGATATTAGACGGTTGTTTGTTTCTGATTCTAGATGTTTTAGTGGCAAACCTGATCTTTCATAAAGGTTGGTTTGTGATTTTACTGTCACCACTATTTATTTTGTACCGAAAGAGCGCACAAAGACGACGGGAACTGGAGCAATGGAAGCTAACGAGAAATGAGTTTCTGATCTTTCTGCAATCGGTTGAAAGCTATGTTTTTCTTGGCTATGCGGTGGAGCAGGCTTTTGTGGAAGGAGAGCGGGAACTGACAGGAGTGGTAAAAAGACCAGGAAACTTTGCGAAAAAATTAATTGAAATCAATAAAAAAAGAACGATCGGAGAAGGAATCGAAGGACTTTTTTTAGAATATGCGAAGGAATCGAAAGTGGACGAAATCTTGTTATTTGCCCAAGTCTTATGTTTTTTACAACAAAAAGGTGGGGATATTTGTGGTTTGGTTCACGGAACAAGTGAAAAGATTCGTTGGATGGTGGATATGGAAAATCAGATGGAAGTGGTGTACGCAGCAAAGAAAATGGAGGCAAAGATTATGATGATCGCACCGATAGGAATCTTATTATTTTTAAATTATTCCAATCGAGATTACATGAGCTGGTATTATGACAGTTTACTGGGAACCCTGATGCTTTGCCTATTCTTATTGCTTTATCTAATTGCGTTTGTCCTGATCAATCGAATATTAAACATGAATGAAAAAGGATAAAAAGGATGAAGAAGTTAACTAAATATATGGGAGTGTGTTTGATTTTTTGCGTACTTGCATCACTTATGGTGGCGCATAAAGAGCGCAGGTTGCAGCTACATGAAATAAGCAGGGTGGGCGCTCAATCTGAAATGGTCACTTTTGAAATCGATGGGAAAGAGTATCCGATTCTACTTCCGCTAACAAAACCAAAGAGAACCCAGCAAGAAGCAATGGAACTTCTGAATCGGACCATAAAATTAATCAAAGAAGAGCAGTGTTATTTGGGAAATAATAAACATTCAACTGCGGTCACAACGAAACTAAAGCTGGAAGAATATTATTTAAGAGAGCAGGTACAGTGTATTTGGAGTAGCGAACCTTCAGGTTATGTGAATGAAGACGGAAGCATTCAACAGCTTCGTTTATGGACCGAGAAGAAAAAAGAACAGGAAATTGAGTTAACGTTTCGTTTGATTTGTGATTCCGTGGAGAAAGTGGTAAAAGAACAAATTGTGATTCAAAAAGTAGCTGCACAATCAGAAGAAGAACTGGTTTCTTACGTAAATAACTTGGTCATGAAAACACAGTTGGATGCACCAACAAAAAGCAGGATTCAGCTTCCCGATGAAATCCAGGGCAAGAAAGTGAGTTGGAAAACGGCGGAAAGGAAAAGTGCTTGGATACTAATGTTACTTGGGATCATTGCCTGTGTTGCGCTTGTCTGGAGTGATCGAAGAACAAAAATCCAGGAAGTTAATAAAAAAAAGGAGCGCTACCAAACGCAATTCCCAGGATTTGTACAGGAATTATCCGTGTTGCTGTCTGCAGGAATGTCGGTAAGACGATGTTTTTCCCTTATTGGTGAGACCATGTGTAAACAAAAGCAACAAGAATTTCTAGGGAAACAACTATTGGAAATGGTGCAAAGTATTCAAAAAGGAGAAAATGAGATACGAGTATATCAAAATTTTTCGCAAAAAGTAGATGTAATGGAATATCGGAGACTTATGAGTTTAATTATTCAAAATATCTGTAAAGGAACCTATCAAATGAGTGAGCGGCTCGGACAAATTGCGCAGGAATCTTACGTGGAACAACTACGACAAGTAAAGATCAAAGGAGAAAAGGTCTCCACAAAATTACTGATTCCGATGGGAATTTTACTAATAATGATTTTGTTAGTCGTAATCGTTCCGGCTCTGTTTATGAAAATATAAGGAAGAAAGGAAGAAAAACAAATGGATTTTTGGATGGAAGAAGAAGGTATTGGTGTAGTAGAAGTAATCTTGATTTTAGTTGTCCTAATCGGATTGGTATTAATATTTAAGGACCAGATGACGCGCTTGGTGGATTCCATTTTTGAGAGGATAACGGAACATGCGGATCACGTTTAAAGGTAGTATAACTGTATTTATGGCGTTATTGCTGACTTCCATTTTGGCACTTAGTGGAGCAGTTTTAGAAATTGTTCGTTACTCTGGAATGAAGAATGTAGTCATAGAAGCTGAGAATAATGCAGGACATTCGCTGTGTAGTAATTATAATCAAAAGCTTTGGAATCAATACCATATTTATGGATTGTCCTGCAACTATCCAGTACTGCAAGGTACGAAACGTTACATTGAAATGGGAATGGGGAATGAATCTGATTCAAAAGGAGTCGATTTTTATAAAGGGGAAGTAGGGCAGGTTCAGCTTGTTGGAAACAAACGGTTAACCGATTTTGAGGGAGAGGATTATTTTCAACAAGCGGTACGGTATCAAAAAATTCATTTTCCTAAGATTTTAATTGAAAAATGGAAAGATTACGGAAAACGTCAACAGAATGAAGCGGAATCTGTTTCGGACCAAAATACAATCGAATTATCCCAAAGTGCAATGGATGAACTAAAAGATGATAAATGGAAAGAAAAAAAGGGAGAACCGGTTACCCATAAAGATGCAAAAGAGTATGAAAATCTGAAAAATCCGGTAACCGAATACGGGAATCTAACAGGTGGATTATTATCACAGTTGGTTGTAGAAGATCCGAGTAAGATATCCACATGTAAAATGCGTTCTTCTTGTATGCAGTCATTCGAAGAGATGGAAAAAGGGTCGTTGGCACAATCAGAAACAGAAGAATCGCAGGTGACCAATCAGCTCCTGTTTGTTAGTTACCTTGCACAACATTATTCTTCATTTGTACTTCCACAAAAAGACAGAGGAATTCAATATCAACTGGAGTATATACTAACAGGAAAAGACAATGATGCTAATGCATTAGAATCAACCTTACAAAGAATGAAGTGGTTAAGAATAGGAGTGAATTATCTTTATTTGTTCACGAGCTCAGTTCAAAGTCAAAAGGCAATGGCTTATGCGGTAGCTTTGGTAGGGTTTACTGGAATTGAGCCCTTAATTGAAGCGGTTAAATTAGGAATCCTTTATGTATGGGCCTATAGCGAAACAATAAAAGAACTCAAATGTCTGGCAGCAGGTAAAACTATTCCCATATTAAAAACAGATCAGAATTTTCGCACAGATTTGAAACAACTATTTACAGCTGGGCCGAATACGAACTGGGATCAGGATCAGGGACTAAAAATTGGTTACACTGAAATGATTCAGCTATTATTAGTAATGGAACAACCAACAAAGCAGAGATTACGGTCAATCCATTGCATCAATATGGATTTGACTGGAAAAGAAGAAAAGAATGAAACCCTCTCTATGGACCAGTTCTATTCGGGGTTAGAGTTACGTGTAGGAATTCAATTTGACAATATTTTTGCTTGTATGAATCAGCAGAATCAGAAACCAAGGTTTCTTTACTGTTATGAAAGGACTTACCATATTGGATATTTGCAGGAAGAGAACAACGATTAAAGAATGCTCCCGGAGAATGAACAAAAATTCGAATAAAAAGAAAAACTCTCTCACATACAAACAAATTCATCTACTACTCCCACTAAAGAAACCAAGTTCGGGAGCATTCTTTAATCGAAAATATGGTGGCTTTTTCATGGTGGAAGCAGCCCTTGTTTTTCCTATTTTTCTTTGTTTTTTTACCATGTTTTTAACTGTACTATTTCAACTGGATGTTCAAAGAAAAGTGAAGCTTGAGACAATGGAGATGGTTCGGCAAGCTTCTTATCTTTCTAGCGATGAGGCAATGGGAGCGATTACTTCCTTGAAAAGCGTATCGAAGTTGCTGAAAAAGGACGTAGTCCCAATCCTGATCCTACCAGAAACGACAGAAACCGAACTTGGAATTACCGTTATTTATAAAGATCAATCGCCGTATCGACTTTTTGTGGTTCCATGGGGTCATTTTTCTAATCAGGTTAAGGTGAGAAAGTGGATTGGAGAAAATCAGTCCGGTACAAAAGAGGATCTGGTATATGTCACAAAATATGGAAGTGTTTACCATGAGGATCGAAATTGTACTTATCTGAAACCACAAATCAGTAAAGTAAGTTTAAGAACAGTAGATCAATTGCGCAATCAAAGTGGTGAAAAGTATAAAGCATGTAAGTATTGCAGGAAGCAGATTGAAGAGGAAGGCTGGTGTTATATCACCTTAGAAGGGAATCGATTTCATCGATCCACTCATTGCTGGGAATTAGAACGGGATATTTATCAGATTCCAAGGAGCGAAGTGGGAAATCGAAAGCCATGTAGTAAATGTAAAGGAGGGACAAAGCAATCCTATTAATTCATATTTATGTATTATTGCTACTTTTTTTAAGTGGGTTAGAAGATTTGTGTACTAGAAAAGTTTCGCTTAGTTACTTACTACTATTTTTTTGTGGAGCCTTCTTAATCGGTATCTTTTATCAGCATACATCTTGGGTTTTTATGGTTGGTGGAATGATGATGGGGGTTTGTATTGTAAGTTTACGATTTCTTGGAATTGGGATGCTTGGCGCGGGAGATGGGATAGTCCTTCTTATTACTGGAATCGTTTTAGGATTTGGGAATAATATGGAATTGTTGATGATCGGGTTATTGTTAGCGTCCCTGTATGGGATTGGAAGAAGTCTGAAAGATGGGTTGCGTTCAAAAAAAGAGATTCCCTTTATTCCTTTTTTGTTTATTGGATATTTAATACAACTTTTTTGGAATGGAGGAAACTATGGATAACCGAAGGAAGATGAATGCTTCTTATACGATTGAAGCTGGAATTGTAGGAGTCTTTCTGATTTCATTTTTAGGAATGGGTATTTCATACGAGCTCCATCACATGGACCATATCCTAGAGAATATACAAAAAGAGCGAATCACGAAAGAGCAGTGGAACATGAGCGACGAGATTGAACAATATCTGAAATATCGTGAAATAAAAGATCTCGTGGATGAGGTGATTGGAGGGTAAGATGGAAATCAGGTATAACAGAGTAGTAGATAAGAAATTTATGATTGTCAGTCAATTGGAAGAGGAAGTATCCCTTTTTGAAATTGAGATGTTGGAGCAGAATACCTTAAGACAACAACTAGCGATGTCCTTGGTAATTAGTGATGGAAGACCGGAATTCTGGTATGATATTACTAATTTACTACCGCTTGAATCATGGTTAAAGTTCAAGAAAATAGGTTCAGATTTATTTGAAAAAATGTTAGACGAGGTCGTTTTATCACATTTAGAAGTAGGTGAATACCTTTTAAAAACAGAGTCATTATCCTTAGATCCATCTTTGATCTTTGTGAATATGGAAACGAATCAACATTATTTTTGTTACCTTCCTGGGCAGAAGACGCAGCCAAATTCTTCAAAGAGTACGATTTGTGGGTTTTTAGAATCCTTGCTTTCTATCATAGATTTCCAAAATAAAGATTTCGTGAGCGAGATCTATCATATGCTGGAGCTGCTCCAACAAACCGATGGTTCCTATCAAAGTCTGCAGAATTGTTTGCAAAGGGAGCGAGAAAAAAGGGAAAAACATGTTCATTCTATCATAATAGAAGAAAGTGAACCCATTTTGCAAAAAGAGAAGAGTGGAAAGGAATTCCTAGACCAGCAGAAAAGCAAAGTAATAGAAGGAATCATGTCCAAATGGAAAGAGTGGACGGACTGGTCCTTGGAGTTGAAAATGCCTCTTTTTAAAAAAGGAACTAGAACTATTTTGAAGCATAAGAAAAAGAATCGAGTGAACAAACCCAATACCGTAATTTTAAAAGAAGAAACTTGTGAACGTCCTGTGCCGATCATCGATTTCGATCAGGAATTTGGCGTAGTCGGTGAATTGGTCTATCTGGGTGAGGATGGCTATCCTGCTATTGAAGTAGGTAGCGAGAAAATTACCATTGGGAATAATGAACAAATCGCAGATGTCGTAATTGAAGATGTAACGATTAGTAAAATACATGCACTAATTGAATATATTGGTGGAGATTATTTTTTAGAAGATCTAAATTCAGTGTATGGAACCTTTATTAATGGCGAACGTTTAGGATATCTCGAACGGAGAAAATTGTTTTCAGAAGATGTTGTTCATTTTGCAAAGGCAAAGTATCGTTTTCACTAATGGATTTTTATCTCGGTTTTTGTTAGAATAAGAACAGGAAAGCGAGGTAAAGTTATGAATGTACAATATCAAAATGATTATGATCATCAATCATATAAAAAACCACGAAAGATAGCCTTTGTAAATATTGGAATTGTGATCGTTAATATACTTGTTTTTTTGTTACTGGATTATATAGGAAATACGGAGGATCCCGTATTTATGGCTCATGTTGGAGCTATTTTTCCACCCTTTGTTGTGGATCAAAAGGAATATTATCGATTATTTACGGGAATGTTTCTTCATTTTGGAATTAACCACCTGGTAAATAATATGCTGGTACTTTTTTTCCTTGGAGATAATTTAGAAAGAGCCGTGGGTCACGTGCGCTATTTGATCATCTATTTGTTATCTGGACTTGGAGCTGGAAGTCTTTCTGTGTATATGATGATTCAATCGGGTGATTATGCTGTTTCTGCAGGTGCGTCAGGCGCGATTTTCGGTATGGTTGGAGCACTTTTGTATATCGTAATTCGAAACAAGGGACGACTGGAGGGTGTTACAACAAAGCGCTTAGGATTTATGATTTTATTATCCCTGTATTTGGGATTTTCTTCTACGGGTGTAGATAATATGGCACATGTGGGTGGCCTGATTAGTGGATTTTTATTAGCTGTACTTTTGTATCATAAAAAAAAGAAAGTCGAACCAGGATGGAATCAATATCCGTGGTAAAAAGATTGATTTTTTAGATAGAAATGAATATACTAATAGACAGATGCGGGAAAACACAAAAAAGAGGATAGCATATGAAAATCAATATTTATTACGGTGGAAGAGGTTTACTGGATGACCCGACACTTTATGTCATCAATAAATTTCAGGAAGTTTTAGAAGAGCTCCGAGTGACCGTTGAGCGATTTAATATTTATGAACAAAAGAATGCAATTGCCACATTACCGCAGACATTTAAGGATGCGGATGGAATTATTCTGGCTACAACTGTGGAGTGGTTGGGAATGGGCGGTTATATGGTCCAATTTTTGGATGCATGTTGGCTATATGGCGATAAAGAGAAAATCTCCTCTTTATATATGCAGCCGATAGTGATGTCGACTACTTATGGAGAAAAGGAAGCATTACTGAGTCTGACCTCTGCCTGGGAGATGTTAGGTGGTCTGCCATGTGGTGGATTAAGTGGCTATGTAGATGACTTGGTAAGTTTTGAACTGAATAAAGAATATACAGGAATCATTGAGAAAAAAACGGAGAATATGTATCGTACGATTTCTCAAAGAACGAAAGGGTTGCCAAGTAGCAATCAGGCAGTGACTAGAACCGTCACAAGAACACAGCCATTAGAATTAACACCGCAGGAAAGTGAACAACTTTCAAAATATGTCTCGGATGATTCCTATGTGAAGAAACAAAAAGAAGATTTAGCGGATCTGACCAATATGTATCGTGATAAGTTAGGTGACCTGAATCTGGTCAACGATGAAGAATATGTTATTGATTTTGAATCACATTTTATTCCGCCAAAAGATGCAAAAGCTTCTTTCGTATTTATGATTGAAGGGAAGAAGAAACATTTGGTTATGGAAGTAGATGATGTAGATTTTAGTTGTTACTATGGACAGTTAGAACAGGCGGATCAGTATATTAAAGTTACCCCTTCTGTTTTAGAATCGATCATTAATGGTCAGATGACTTTTCAGAGGGCCTTTATGACAGGAGAGATGTCAGCAAAGGGAGATTTTAAAGTGTTAAGATTACTGGACCGTATCTTTAATTTTGAAAGTTGAGGGAGCAGGATGAAGAAAGACGATTGTATTTTTTGTAAAATTGCAAATGGCGAGATTCCAGCAAGAACCATCTATGAAGATGATCTATTCCGAGTTATTTTAGACTTGAGCCCAGCAACGAAAGGTCATGCGTTGATTTTACCAAAAGAACATTTTAAAGATTTGTATGACCTAGGTCAAGAACAAGCTACAGCAATCATGCTAGTCGCACAAAAAGTAGGCCGACACATGAAAGAAGTGCTTGGAATGGAAGGGCTGAATCTGGTTCAAAATAATGGAGAACTTGCAGGACAGACGATATTTCACTTTCATTTACATATGATTCCAAGATATGAAGAGGATGGAAATCAGGATAAACTGGCGTGGAACCATATGGATATTACAGCGGAAGAATTGGATGAACTAGTTCATCAATTGGAAATTAAATAGAATTGTATAAGAAGGGCTGACGCAGTTTGCGCCAGCCTTTTTCGTAGCTTATTGTTGTTTATGGGTTGATTCAATTAAAGTGAAGACTTTATCTACTGAATTGCCCTGATTACTCTGAGAAAGATTAGCTTTAAACTCTTCTTCCTTGGAATGGAGGGTACGAATCGAAGATAAAAGTGTTTCAGGAGTAAGATCCTCCTGCAGTAACACCATGCTAAATCCTTGCTTTTCAAAAGAGTGTGCATTTAGAATCTGATCGCCACGACTAGAAGAAGCACTGAGTGGAATAAGCAAATTTGGCTTATTTAAGGCTAAAAGCTCACAAATAACATTGGCTCCAGCTCTGGAAATAACAAGGTTTGATGCGGCAAAAAGATCTGGCAGTTCGCTGCTTACATATTCAAACTGTTTGTATCCGTCTACATGCTCATGTTCTTTTGAAACATTTCCTTTTCCACAGATGTGGACAATTTGGAAGTCTTTTGTTAATTCAGGTAAGATTTGGCGAATGGAATTGTTGATAAATACAGAACCAATACTACCACCAATAATCATTAATACGGGTTTCTCTGTGTGGAAAGAACAAAGGGTTAATCCATTTTCTTTGTTTCCAAGGAAAAGTTCCTGGCGAATTGGAGATCCGGTTAATACAGCCCTTTCTTTTGGAAGATAGGAGAGTGTCTCCGGAAAATTGCAACAAATCTTGCTTGCACTTCTCATAGCGATCTTATTCGCTAGACCTGGTGTAATGTCAGATTCGTGTATAATTACTGGAATTTTAAGTTTCTTTGCTGCCAACACTACGGGAACAGATACAAATCCACCTTTGGAAAAAACAATATCTGGGTTAATTTTTCTAAGAATAGTTCGCGCCTGGCCAAAACCTGCCAGAACTCGGAAAGGATCCGTAAAATTCTTCCAGGAAAAGTAACGTCGTAGCTTGCCAGACGAAATACCATGATAAGGAATGTGACATTCTTCAATTAATTTCTTTTCGATACCATCATAGGAACCGATATAGGAGATGGAATAGCCGGCTTCTTTTAATTTTGGAAGAAGGGCTATATTTGGTGTTACATGCCCAGCGGTACCACCGCCAGTTAAGACTATTTTCTTCATTCTGAGTTCTCCAATCTAATTCTCTTCCCTCTTATACTAATACAATTGTCGAAAATGTCAAGAAATCACTGATTTTGAGTGAAAAATTCTACTTGTAAAACCATTCTGATAGTATAAAATAAGAATATATGAAAAGAAAGAAGGGCAAGGGAATGAGTGTACAATTCGATTATTCTAAAGCAGGATGGTGTCTTACACAGCAAGAAATAGAAGCAATGAAAGATTTTGCAGGATGCGCAAAGGAAATGTTGGTAAATAAAACAGGTGCTGGAAGTGAATTTTTAGGTTGGGTAGACCTACCAGTGGCCTATGATACAGTTGAATTTGATCGTATTAAACAGGCAGCAACAAAGATTCAGAATGACTCCGAAGTACTGGTTGTAATTGGTATCGGTGGTTCTTACTTAGGAGCACGAGCAGCAATTGAGTTTTTGCGTCATAGTTTTTATAATGAAATTTCTGTGTCTACACGTAAAACACCTGAAATTTATTATGCTGGAAACAATATCAGCAGTCGTTATCTGAAAGATTTATTGGACGTCATTGGCGATAGAGATTTTAGTATTAATGTTATTTCTAAATCCGGTACAACAACTGAACCTGCAATTGCATTTCGTGTCTTAAAAAATAAACTGGAAGAAAAATATAAAGAGCATGCAAGAGAAAGAATATATGCAACAACGGATATGGCAAAGGGTGCATTAAAACAGTTAGCAGATTCTAAAGGGTATGAAACTTTTGTAGTTCCAGATGACATTGGTGGAAGATTTTCGGTTCTTACAGCAGTAGGTTTATTACCAATTGCAGTATCCGGAGCAAATATTGATGATTTGATGAAAGGTGCAGCTAAAGCCAGAGAACAGGCGCTTTCTAAAGACTTTGACCAGAATCCAGCATTACAATATGCTGCAATTCGGAACTTATTTTTGCGCAAAGGAAAGCAAGTGGAAGTACTCGCAAATTATGAACCAAGTCACCATTTTATTGCAGAGTGGTGGAAGCAGTTATATGGGGAAAGTGAAGGAAAAGATCAAAAAGGAATTCTTCCAGCAGCACTGGATTTGACAACCGATTTACATTCCATGGGTCAGTTCATACAAGACGGAGCAAGAATTATGTTTGAAACGGTTCTGTCTGTAAATGAAACCCAAACGAACCTATATATAGAAGAAGAACCAACAGATTTAGACGGACTGAATTATTTGACTGGAAAGACCATGGATTTTGTCAATAAAAATGCGATGGACGGAACCATTCTTGCACATACGGATGGAGGGGTTCCAGTGGTTCAAATCAAACTGGATTCTCAAAATGAAATTGCGCTTGGTGAACTGCTCTATTTCTTTGAATTTGCCTGTGGAGTGAGTGGCTATATTTTAGGTGTCAATCCATTCAATCAACCAGGAGTTGAGAGCTACAAAAAGAACATGTTTGCACTACTTGGAAAGCCAGGATTTGAAGAAGAAAGGAACCTGCTTTTATCACGTTTATAAAATACCTAAAAAAGTGGTTTGTGCCACCCAAAAATTAACAGTTTTTGGGTGGTATTTTGTTGTCCAAACCCAAAAACTTGACAAGTGGAAAAATCTCTGTTATAATTCGTAATACATTTGTAACAAGTC
>JAGOGN010000090.1 GCA_017996675.1 Lachnospiraceae bacterium
AGGATATTGAAAATCCTGCCATTCTAAAAATGAACACTCTTAAATATCATAAAAATACTTTGGTTTACGCAAAAGATTTATCAATAAAGTATGGAGTGGATAGTCCAGCAGTACTTCAGAACTTTGAGTTTGAAATAAAGCAGGGAGAACGAGTATTTTTGCATGGAAAGAATGGGTGTGGAAAATCCACCTTTCTAAATGTAATTTTGTCATGTTGTGAAAAGAATATTTTTTTACAAACAGGGACATTGGAAGTCGGAGCTGGTTTGGTCATATCATATATTAATCAGGATACCAGTTTTTTGCATGGAAATATCAAGCAATTCTGTATGGAGAAAAAATTGGAGGAAAGTTTATTTTGTGCACTCTTACGTCAATTGGATATGGAACGAGTACAATTTGCTAAGCAGTTTGAGGAATTTTCTGAAGGACAGAAAAAGAAGGTACTGATTGCTGCAAGTCTTATGACTCCTGCACATATCTATATCTGGGACGAACCATTGAATTATATTGATGTATTTACGAGAATGCAGATTGAAGATCTATTGTTGGCGTATAGTCCGACAATGATTTTGGTGGATCATGATATTCATTTTCAGGAAAAAATAGCCACAAGAGTTGTGGAAATGTAAGGGGGAATAGAGTTGAATAATATTTTTGTAGAAGGAATTCAAGGAGCAGGGAAGAGTACTTTATTAAATAAGTTACAAAAAAATATGCCAGAGTATAAAGTATACCGAGAAGGAGATATTTCACCAGTAGAACTGGCATGGTGTAGTTATATGACAAGTGAGCAATATGAAGAAGTATGTATTCAGTATAGAGATATATGTGCAGATTTAGGATTACACACAGTAACCGAAGAGGATAGAAAAATCACAGCATATACTCAAATATTGACGGATATACTCGGCTTTCATAAATTCATGGAGCAATTTGAAATATATAATGGAAATATCGATTTCAAGCAATTTAAAGAAGTGATTTTGAAAAGATATGAAAAATTTAATGAGATTGGAAATGTTTTTGAATGTTCTTTTTTTCAAAATAGTATAGAATGTATGATTTTATACTATCAAATGTCTGATGATGAAATTATGGATTTCTATTCAAAAGCATTTGACATTCTAAAAGGCAAAAAGTTTAGATTGTTGTATTTAAAAGTAATGGATATTGAAAGTACGATAGATACAATAAAAAGAGAAAGAATAGATGAAAAGGGAAATGAAATTTGGTTTTCGCTAATGATTCAGTATTTGGAAAAATCTCCGTATGGAAAAACGCATAATTTAAAAGAATTTGATGGTTTGATTTTTCATTTAAAGAGAAGAAGGGATATTGAACTTAGAATTCTTAATAGAATAATAGGGAAAGAAGCATTTATTATTGATTCAAAAAATTATAATATAAACGAAATTATCGATTGGTGCAAAAATTAATCATATTTATGCAGTTGAAAAATATTCAAAAGTCACTCAATTCACAGTCAATGTGGGTTGGGTGATTTTTTTGTATTCTTTTACTTGTAAAACAAATTGCCTATAGGGCAGAAAGGAAGGTACATCATATGTACGAAACAAGTAATGCAGGGAAATATCAGCCAGTAGTTATTGGCATCGACCATGGTTTTAGTTTAATCAAGACCTACCATCACATAATGAGTAATGGAGTATCGAGGACAAGTGGAAAACCACCAGTTTTAGAAAACAGCCTTTATTACGATGGTAACTATTATGTGATTGGTGGTAGTCGAATGACAGTGAATGAGGACAAAACAGAGAATGATAATTATTTTATCCTTACACTGGCGGCAATTGCAAAAGAATTGAAAATAAGAGGGATTGAGAAGTTTGCAAAAGTAGTGTTAGGGGTAGGAGTTCCATTCAAACGATTTGGAGAGGAGCAGGCAAATCTGGTTGATTATCTAACAAGATCAGGACTTATTGCATTCGAATTTGAGGGACAGGAATTTACCATTGTTATTCAAAAAGTCATCTGCTATCCTCAGTGTTTTGCGGCAATAGCAGACCGCATTTCAAACATGGAAGGGAGGTATGTCGTTGCTGATATTGGTTCTTGGACAAAGGATATTGTCTGTATTGATAACATGAGAATTAATGTGGAGCAGAGTGTAACCATTTCACATTCCATTATTACGTTATTTCAGGGAATGAATAGTGCAATATACGCAAAGACAGGCAAGAGAATCCCAGAAGATATTTTGCAGGACTTTATTTTAGGGAAAGAAGTGATTTTACCTTTCGATGTAAAGGAAATTATTGAACGGCAGTTGATGGAGTTTGCTTATAAAACAGAAGGTCAGCTCAATGAATATGGATTTGATATGGATTATTCTAATATTATCTATGTGGGTGGAGGGGCTACCATTATGAGACGATTCGCGCCAGATAGGGATAATGTGTCATATTTGGAAGATGTCAGGTTAAATGCAAGAGGATATGAATTGCTTGCAAAATCTCAGATGAATCGGAGTTAATGTATGCAGAAAGTTAAAGATGGATACCGAGCCAGTTTTCGATTGAATGAAGATAATTCTGAACATATGGAAATTTATCAAATGTTTCAAGAACTTATGAACTTAGGTAAATACCGTAATGAATCCGATTTATATCGGGCTGCAATTGCTAGTCTTTGCCGAGAGAAACAAGGAAATGGTATCGTAGATGAACGAAAAGTAGAATTACAGGAATGTGCCAGGATGTCGGCGAATGAAGTAAGAGAAATGGTTCAAGAAATTATTAATACGGCAATAGCTGATTTGAAAACTTCTGCAATTGCGATAGTCCCTGATTGTTCTGGTATCTTATCTAAATCAATTGAAAATATGGGAATGAAACCTCCTGAATCATCGGAAGCATTGCCAGATGATATTTTCGATTTTATGAAGACGCTAGTGTAGATATAGATTCTATCAAAGGTATGCTAAGTCGGACATAGTGGCGACAATATTCGAACGAAGTGAGAAAAATGTCGCCAACTTGTTGGACGTAATAGCTGGGGATTGGGGTCGCTAGAACCCCAACAAGTTTTGCCCGTCGTGTGTACACAGGGCGAAACTTGCTCTACTATTTGCGACGTATCCGGAGCATATTTACGAGCGGAGCGAGTTATTAGTGAACGACCTTAGGGGAGAGAGCGTAGACCGGAGGGAGGAGCTTGCGACGGCGAAAAGCCATGTGCCGTTTCCGGCACTTTTAGGGAAGGGAATATCTCTGATGATTTTATTTAAAGAAATTATTGATGGGAGAAGGTGAGAAATTTGAAGAACGACAAAACAGAAGATTTGCATTTTAGAACAACTCCAGAAGAAAAAGAACTGATAAGAAAAAAGGCTGAAAAAGCTGGACTTTCTATGTCAGATTATTTGAGAAGGCAGGCACTGTCAAAGAAAGTAACGGTGATTTCGCCTGAGATTTTTAAAGAGTACAAAGAACTTTGTGGTCAGTTTGGATGGTATGGCAATAATATCAACCAAATTGCAAAGCATTTGAATGGTGGTGGCGATCAGTATACCGTTATTCGATGGCTTGAAAATTATCAGAGGGATCTGGATGATCTGATTATCCGCTTTAAGATGCTGATGGAGAAGAAGATTGCAGCCTAGTGCTGCAACCCTTCTAAATAGACTAGACCAGGGAGGAGATTTAACAGATGGCAATACTAAAGCACATCGCTAATAAAAGTAAGATTTATTCTGGTGCAGAACAATATCTTTGTTTTGAACATGATGCTAAAACAGGAAAACCATTATTGGATGACCAAGGCAGAATGATAGCTAGAAAAGAAATACTAAAAGATGCCATAAATTGTGATTTTAATTCCTTTGCCGCAGAATGTATGGAAACGAACAATCTTTATCATAAGAACAAGGGCACAGCAGATATTAAAAGTCATGATTATATTTTAAGTTTTGATCCGAGAGATGATATCACACCGATAGAAGCCATGGAATTAGCAAAGAAATATGCAGAAAAATTTCTGGAAGGACATCAGGTAATTATAGTAGTTCATCCAGATGGGCACAATGGTAGTGGTAATATTCATGCTCACATTGTGGCAAATTCTGTTCGTAAATATCCTGCGACTAAGCAGAAATGGCATGAAAAAGCATGTGAATATAAGCAGGGCTGTAAGCATAAATGCACCAATGCCATGCTTCGGTCAGGAAAACAGTGGGTTATGGATGAATGTTGGAAGCGTGGACTAAATCAGGTAGATTTGTTTTATTCTAAGATACGTGAGGAATATTGGGTACAAAAAAGAGGGTTAGAGAAAGATCCAGACTTCATAACAGATAAAGATAAATTACGAATCTATGTTGATGCAGCTCTTCCTTATGCAACTTCTATGGAACATTTTGCAAAGATACTTTATGAGAAATATGAAGTTACAACACGAATTACCAATCAGACAATTTCCTTTAAACTGGCTAGTGCGAAACAAGCAATTCGTGGAAAGCGTCTTGGTGATGATTATACAAAGCTAGCATTAGAAGAACGAATGCCAAAACTATTTCAGGAACGGTTAGAGACGGAAGCTAAGAAAAAAGCTGAGTTGGATTCTATCGTACAAAAATATGCGGAAGAAGAAAAAGCAAAAAGACTAGCTGCAAAGAAGAAGCAGGAAAAAGAATTATTTGATTCCATGCAGGCTCTAAAGAAAGTAGTGGATCAATATGTTAAGAGAGAAGATGAGACATATCAGCGGATGGAGGACGTATTATCAGATGTTGAAAAAGCGAAAGAATCACAACGGGAAATTGTGACGGTAGAGCGAAAAATACCCAAAGATAGTACGTTGGATACTGTTAATTCGTTCTTTGAATCTTCTAGTGAGATTAATGTCAAACCATCAAAGCATAGTGAGACAGCGGAGCATTATGATTCCTATATTACAGAGGATTATACAAAAACAGCAATAGAGGCAGAAAAGGATGCTGTGAAAGAAATGGAGGAAGTTTCAAGACCAAGAGATTGGAGAGAAGAATTTGCAGATTACAAAAAGTTACATCCTGAAATGGATGTAGAAGAAATGATGGATTCCTTTAATGATTACTATAATGGACTGTGGGATAAATATAATGCGCAGAATGTGAATCGAGAGATTAGGACAAGGGGACGTTAGAAAACTTGATCTACACAAAAAAAGAAGCCCGACGCATCGGGCTCCTTTAGGGTGTTGTCCGAAGACGACCACCGCTATTCTTAAATATAATATACCATAGCCATTCAATTTATTCAACCAATTTTTAAGATTTGGATATGTAGGTTTCAAGTAAATTCATTTTTGGACGCAAATTTGTTGAAATAATCTGGTTATACATACTGATTGGTAATTTGCTTCGCAGTGTTTCTGTTATTATAAGAAAAGAGCGAGCAAACTGTTTGCATTCGGTTTTTGTCACGCCCATGTTTCTCAAAATATAGATGATTAACACGATATAGTCTTCGATACTGTTAAAGGTGACATTGCTAATTTTCGTTTCTTGCTGGAGGCAGGTTGATAAACGATTATCAATTGAACCAGTTTTAAAACGAGTATCAAATATAATATTATTATGAGCTACAGAATTTCTCAAGTCCTTGATTGCGTAAATGATGGATTCAGTTACTTTGCCATCAGAATTAAGATTGGTCGGAAGCTTTAACAGGGATGAGGCAGATAATTTGGTACTTAAATTACAACAAGAGTAAAAGTTACCGAATTCGCCTAAAGTAAGGGATTCAAAAATTGCCCAGACTGGAATCGGTTTATCTGCATCAAAAAAGTGCTTTACTATCTGTTGCTTCTGTCCATAATCTCGTAGAAGAGCACTGTTGATTTTTCCTTTCAGTTGCATTCGTTTGGTATAAGCACTTTTATAATTAGTACTGCCAAGTGTAAAACTACGGTAATAAGTCAAAGATTTGTTGAAAATGGTATCTATATTCTCTGATTTCGATTCACGCAATACAGATTCAATCACATAATTTTTTAATGCAGTCTCAATGAACATAACTTTTGGATAAAATAAAGATTTCAGTTGCATATCAAATTCGTTTATGGCAATAACCTGATCGAAATCAGTAAATGCAATTTTATGAGAAGGATTTTTAATGAACCGATACCCTTTGTAACCATGATAATACCCAAGATTACGTAATTGCTGGGTTTGATTGGGTTTCATACTGATATGATGATGCTCATCTAAATATTTCTTTAGTTGTCTTATGCTGTACAAAATTTCACCACCTTTTCAATTATTATATTACAACGATAGA
>JAGOGN010000091.1 GCA_017996675.1 Lachnospiraceae bacterium
CGGAACTTGCCCGAAAAGGTTTTATTACAATTAAACCTCGAATCGGTGCTTTTGTAGCTGATTTTCGTAAAACTGGAACTTTAGAAACATTAGTTGCCATTATGAATTATAACGGTGGAGTCATGCGTTATGAGGAAGTAAAATCGATTTTAGAAATCCGTGTGGCCCTAGACACGATGGCCGTCGAACTTGCACTTCCTAAAATTACAGATGAAGAAATTGCACGTCTAGAGGATTATGTAGAACAAATTAAAACAGCTCCCGACCCGGAAGCTGCTTCAGAATTTGCTTATTTATTTCAGCACGAACTGGCTGTATTATCAGGAAACACCATTCTTCCCCTGATTTTTTACTCATTCCGTTCACCAATTTTCGGACTGTGGAACCGTTTTTGTGTGTTACACGGAATCGATGCACTTTATAAAAACAATCGGATTTTATGCAGTTATATTCGAAAGAGAGACTTCGAAAGCGCAAAGCGTTTTATTCATTCCTCAATTGAAGAAACCATCCATGGAAACAGACAAATCTATTTTTAGAATTTGAATCATCTTAAATAATTTTAGTGGTCCACTTGGCACAATCCCAAACCTGTGTTGCAAGTCCATCATAAAATTCTGGTTCATGACAAACCATCAGAATACTACCACGATATGCCTGGAGAGCTCTTTTTAGCTCCGCTTTCGCATCCACATCCAAATGGTTGGTCGGCTCGTCTAAAAGTAATAAATTCGTTTTCCGGTTGATCAGTTTGCACAAACGAACTTTAGCCTGCTCGCCACCGCTTAACACGCGGACCAGACTCTCGATATGATTCGTTGTCAGTCCACATTTTGCTAATGCAGACCGTACCTCATACTGAGTATAAACCGGGAATTCCGCCCAAATTTCTTGAATACAGGTGGCATCTGTCTGATTTTTACTTTCCTGTTCAAAATATCCAATACTTAAATAATCTCCTTGCTCAACGGTACCTTCCAATGGCCGAATCAAGCCTAAGATACTTTTGAGCAGGGTCGTTTTACCAATTCCGTTCGCTCCTGTCAAAACAATCTTTTCTCCTCTTTCCATAGAAAGATCCAGTGGCTTAGAAAGTGGCTCATCATATCCGATTACCAACCCCTTTGTTTCAAAAATCAACTTTCCAGCTGTTCGGTCTTCCTGGAATTTGAATTCTGGCTTTGGCTTCTCATATACTTTTTCAATGATATCCATTTTATCTAACTTTTTCTGGCGAGACATTGCCATATTTCTGGTTGCAACTCTGGCTTTATTTCTTGCAACAAAATCTTCTAAGTCTGCGATTTCCTTTTGCTGTCTTTGATAAGCCGCTTCCTGTTGTGATTTTTTCATTTCATATACGTCCATGAATTTATCATAATCACCCACATAGCGATTCAGTTCCTGATTATCCATATGATAAATTAAATTCACCACGCTATTCAAAAAAGGAATATCATGAGAGATTAAGATAAACGCGTTTTCGTATTCTTGTAAGTACCGCGTCAGCCAGGTAATATGCTCTTTATCCAAATAGTTCGTAGGTTCATCCAGCAATAAAATGTCCGGCTTTTCCAACAATAACTTTCCTAGCAATACTTTTGTACGCTGTCCTCCACTGAGATCTGTTACATCTTTATCCAAACCGAGATCCAAAAGGCCCAACGCTCTTGCAACTTCTTCAATTTTACTATCAATCATATAAAAATCATGAACAGTAAGCAAATCCTGCAGCGTTCCTAATTCTTCCATCAAATCATCCATCTCATCTTCTGAACTTTCCGAGAGGTGATCACAAATTTCATTAATTCGTGTTTCCATTTCATATAAAAAATCAAAAGCGGAAGCCAATACCTGTTGCATGGTCATTCCTTTTTCCAAAACGGTATGCTGGTCCAAGTAACCAACACGAACTCTCTTGGCCCACTCAACTTTACCCTCATCTGGCATTAACTTATCGGTAATAATGTTCATGAAGGTGGACTTACCCTCTCCATTCGCACCAATCAGTCCAATATGTTCCCCTTTTAAAAGGCGAAACGATACATCATTAAAAATTGCACGGTCACCAAAACCATGTGTCAAATGCTCTACATTTAAAATACTCATTTCTTTATCCTATCATCCTATCAAAATCAATTTTATGTTCCAAAATATTTACAAACTCAGTCAATCCAATTCGGTCTTCTTCATCGAAACGACTAAAAATTGGACTGTCTATATCCAACACTCCGATTACCATACCTTTAGAGTGAATCGGAATTACAATTTCCGAATTCGAGGCACAGTCACATGGAATATGTCCTTCGAATTCATGCACATTCGCAACGACAAGGGTCTCATCCTGTTGTGCTGCACTTCCACAAACTCCACTACCAAGCTGGATGCGAATACATGCCATATTTCCCTGAAATGGGCCTAATAATAAACTTCCTTGATTCATCACATAAAATCCTGCCCAATTTACGTCCTGCAATGCGTTTTTCAGTAAAGCTGCTGCATTAGAAAGAGCTGCCAGCCAATGACTTTCTGCATCTAATAAACCTTCCATCTGTTTTTGTAACAGTTGATACATCCGATCTTTTTGCTCTGGATAAATCATCTTTGTTGTTTCTTCCATTTTGTTCTCCTTTACCTCAACAATCATAGCGCTGTCCTCTATTATATCATCATTTTCAAATTTGAACATTAAAAATATTTCATCTTTTTCATTGGAAAAATCTGTGCTATGATGAAACCAGCTTCCATAAAAAATAATAAGGAGAACATTCTATGAAACTCAATTACAAACGTACTATATTTATTGGATTAGCTTTTCTGTCGATCTGTGCGTTTTGGCAGATGTATGACAGCATCATACCATTGATTTTACAAAATACCTTTCACTTATCCGAAACTTCCATTGGATTTGTTATGTCCGTGGATAACATTCTGGCAGTCTTTTTATTGCCGTTAATCGGATCCTTTTCCGATAAGATCGATACTAGAATCGGAAAACGAACCCCTTTTATTATAATTGGAACTATTTTAGCAGTAGTTTCCATGATGCTCTTACCATTTAGCGATCGCACCGGTAACTTCTGGCTTTTTGTGGTGGCATTAGCTTTTACTCTGATTGCAATGGCACTATACCGTTCTCCATCCGTTGCGCTCATGCCTGATTTAACCCCAAAACCTCTTAGAAGCAAGGCAAATGCGGTAATCAACTTAATGGGAGCTGTCGGCGGAATTTACGCCCTTATTCTTATTAGTAAACTGATTCCAAAAACCAAATCACCTTCCTACCTCCCTGTGTTTATTGGCGTTGGTGCGATTATGATTTTAGCAGTAGTTTTATTGCTTTTTACCATCAATGAAAAGAAACTTTCCAAGACAATTGCAATGGAATACCCTGAAGAAATTGCGCTTGAACAGCAAGAGGATCGTTTCGATCTAGCAACTGATGTAAAACGAAGCCTGTTCTTTATCTTAATCTCGATTTCGTTATGGTTTATGGCATATAATGCTGTCACCACTGCTTTTTCAAGATACGCAAATACCGTTTGGAAACTCGAGGGTGGGGGATTTGCGAACTGCTTGATGGTCGCAACCATTGCAGCTATCTGCAGCTATATTCCAATCGGATTTCTATCTTCCCATTTTGGCAGAAAGAAAACGATACTGGCTGGTATTATTATTATGAGTATTTGCTACCTTGCAGCAGCCTTTTATCCAACTTATCATTCATCCATTAACATTTTCTTCGCTTTTATAGGATTTGCGTGGGCTGCGATTAATGTCAATTCTCTTCCTATGGTAGTTGAAATGAGTAAAGGAAGCGATATTGGAAAATATACTGGTTTATATTATACATTTTCTATGTCCGCTCAGATTGTGACCCCAATTTTATCCGGAATATTTTTGCAACATATTTCCTATCGGACGCTTTTTCCATACGCAATCATTTTTATGATTTTGGCCTTTTTAACCATGTTGCAGGTAAAGCATGGAGATTCCAGACCAATCAAAAAAGACAGTGTGTTAGAACATTTCGATGTAGAAGATTAAACGTAATAGAACTATAACAGAAAGGCAACAACATGGAACAACTTGTGATTGTAATGATTTGTATCGTATTATTATGTAGCTTATATTTATTTTTAATTTTACCACGAATTCGCAAACCAGCTTACCCAGGCGCTTCCACCACTCTCTATGCGCATCGCGGTCTGCATGATCGCAACGATTTGGTGCCTGAAAATTCGCTGGAGGCATTTCGTCTTGCATGTGAACAGGGTTATGGAATTGAATTAGATGTCCAGTTGACGAAAGATCGAAAAGTAGTTGTATTTCACGACGAAACGCTAAAAAGAATGTGCTCTCAGCCAGGCTGTGTCAGAGATTATACTTTTGAAGAGTTGCAAAGCTTTCCTCTTGCTAATACTACTCAAAAAATTCCTCTTTTTTCTGAGGTTCTTGCCCTGGTTAAGGAACGGGTTCCACTTATTGTAGAAATCAAAATTCACGAAAACAGTACGACGGTTTGCGAACACGTCAATGCCATACTAGAACCATACAAGGGGCCCTATTGCATTGAAAGTTTTCATCCTTTTGCACTCCGTTGGTACAAAAAAAATCGAAGTGACATTTTCCGCGGACAATTATCCACGAACTTTCACCAAAGCGAGAAAGAACGAAAAGTCAGCTATTTTTTTGCACAGCATTTACTGTTTAATGTCATAAGCCGTCCAGATTTCATTGCGTTCGGGCATCAATATGCCAAATGTAAATCACGCACTCTCGTATGTAGGCTCTTACATGCTACCTCCATTTGCTGGACGATACGAAGTCAGGAAGAATTAGACCGCGCAAAAAAATCCTTCGAATACTATATATTCGAAGGATTCATTCCTACAAAAGATCCAAACATCCAATAAATCCAGTTATCCGAAGGCGTTACGCCTAAGCTGGATTGTAGTGCAATTGAGGCTTGATTTCCTTTGGCAACCTGTCCAAAAGGAATCCAGCCTTTTTTTATTACATGATTCGTAATAAACACTTCCAACACTCTTCCATATCCTTTACGTAAGTGATTATCTAATACTTTTAAAAGTCCCAGACTGCCCTCTGGATGAATACCCACAAAACCTACAAGTTTGCTTCCCAGATATCCACCAAATAAGTACTCCTGATTCTTTAACCACTCTAGTTCTTCCATACTATAAATGTGGTAATTATTTAATACGATAGAAAGATCCTCTTCCTGAATTGGGCGAATCGTGAGATCCCCCTTCGTTTCTGGAATGAGCTCTCCTAAATATCCATATTGTCTCACTTGCAGTTGTTCACTAAAATGGAATTTCTTTCGTGCCATCTCATATAAAAATTCCTGATGTAGGCAAATGAGTTCACATTCCTCGATTTGATCCAACATTTGTTTGCCGCAAGCTTCATCTTGCGCGGATAGAAAATAACCGCCTGAATTCTTTTCGATTAAACACACGCCCTTCTCTTTGTCAGCAAAAATAATTTGCGCATGTCCCCTTCGAATGGGTTCTGACATATCCAAATGCCCGATTTCATCCTTTTTAAAATAAGCGAATGCCATTTCTTCTATTTCTTTTATTGTTGAATTTTCTTGTCCCATTCTTCTGTAAAATACTCCTTATACCAAAGCAAGAACATATACACATTCCAAATATGTCTGCTGTAATCACGCTTCCCTACACGATGATCCTCCAGTAATTGAACCAGTTCTTCTGTATGGAAGAATTGCGCTGCTGCACTAGATGTAAATTCATCCTTTACAACATGATAATATTCTTCCTCTTTTAACCAGATTCGAATTGGAACCGGAAAACCAAGCTTTTTCTTTTGTGCTACTTTATCAGCAAGGTGACGATGTGCCGCTTCACGAAAAGCAACTTTTGTATTTCCATCGGTCACTTTAAACTTCGTTGGAATTTTGGAAGCTAATGCAAACACTTCTTTATCCAAAAATGGAACACGACTTTCCAAAGAATGTGCCATACTCATTTTATCTGCTTTTAGTAAAATATCTCCAATGAGCCAGAAATTAAGGTCAATATACTGCATTTTAGAAACATCATCCAACCCTGCTACTTTATCATAAAATGGCTTTGTAAGAGACATTGGCTGAGCATCTAAAAAGGTTTGTCTTAAAACACGGTTTCTCTCCTTTACAGAAAAGATTTGAGCATTTCCAATAAATCGCTCTTCCACAGATTTGGACCCACGTATAATAAATCCTCTTCCTTTTA
>JAGOGN010000092.1 GCA_017996675.1 Lachnospiraceae bacterium
AATATCTCAAATGTTGACACGGAAGGATATTCTAGGCAGGAGGCCATCAAAACAGCAGCCGAAGCAATTCGGGTAAATGCGAAATATGGAAGTACAGGAACAGGCGTAGAAGTGACTGCAATAGCACAAATGCGTGATTTGTATTATGATTTGAAGTATTGGGGCAATAATTCCAAATTAGGTGAATTTCAGACGAAAAGCTATTATCTGAATCAAATCGAGACTTATTTTCAGGATGATGATAAGGTTACTGGATTTTCAAAGATCTTTAGTGGAATGTTTGATTCCTTAGAAGAACTGAAGAAAAACCCGCCAAGTCTGGACAATCGAAATGGATATATCAGCAGTGCACTTACATTAACTGATTACTTTCATAGTGTTTCAAATCAGCTTACATCGCTCCAAGAAGATATCAACCAGGTAATTTCTACAAAAACGGCGATGATTAACGGTACTGCACAAAAAATTGCATCACTGAATAAACAGATTAATCTGATTGAGCAAAAGGGCGGAAAAGCGAACGAATTAAGAGACGTGAGGGCAGTTTTAATTGATGATCTTTCGAAATTGATCCCGGTAGAAGTGAAAGAAGAAGAGGTCATTAATACCAACTATCCGGATCGTTATACAGGAATGACAAGTTATACGGTTAAAATTAACGGACAGACATTGGTTAATTCGTATGATTATAATGAATTGGAGTGCGTCACCCGTGGTCAGGATGAAAAAGTGAATGCTTCGGATGCGGACGGATTATATGATTTATATTGGAAGAACACCAGTATGAAATTAGAAACCACAACGGAAACTATGGCAGGCGAATTAAAAGCGTTATTTAATTTAAGAGATGGTAATAACAGCACTTTCTTCTCAGGCGAGTTTAATAAAATAGAGAATTATACAAAAGCTGGTGGAGGACTTGCAAGTCAGATTACGATTACTGACCCAACGATTACTAGCCCGTCGCAGGTGACAATGCCGCCATACGGAACGATAACAATTAAAAATGTAGATTTCAAATACGACAGTTATCAGATGATGGAACAGTCGGATGCATTGGGAAATAAGACTTATACCTTCCAATTTCAGTTATCTGAGAAAATGGAAGATGGAAATGCAAGCAGATTATTGAACCAAAATGCAGCAGTTGGATCCAATGTAGATTTTATGGGAATTCCATATTATCAGACACAAATGAATGAATTTGTAAGAAATTTTACAAAAGAATATAATGATTTGATTTTAAAAGATGGTGTTGATCTAAATGGACAGCAAACTAGTGTATTTTTTACTACAAAAGATCAAGCAAATGGTGTAGAATATGATTATACTACAAAGCAGTTTTCTGAAAGTGTGACAGCTGGGATTACTACCAGAACCTATAAGAGTGATTACTACTATTTTCACATGAATGTACAAAACGTTTCGGTGGCGGATGAGGTGATTAAAGACCCACGTAAATTAGCTACTTCCACCAAAGAGGAGTTTAAGAACGGAGAAAGTGCGAATGACTTACTCTTAAAATTCTCGAAGATGAAAGATGAGACGGTTGTATTTAGAGGAGGTGTTGGAGAAGATTTTCTACAATGTTTGTTGTCGGATGTGGCAGTAGATACACAGAAGGTAAAAATTTTTGAAGATAATTACAAGAATCTTTCAACGGCAATCACAAATCAGAGAATGTCCATTTCGGGTGTGGATAATGATGACGAGGCACTGACTTTGGTGAAATACCAAAATGCATATAAATTATCCAGTAAAATGGTATCTGTATTAGCAGAAATGTATGACAGACTGATTCTTGAAACTGGTGTATAAGGAGGTCGAAATAAATGAGAGTTACCAATAGCATGATTACAGAGCATAGCAAAGTGAACATTAATGGCACAAAAGTAATGGTAGACAAATACAATACTCAAATGACGGATCAGAAAAAGATTAATAAACCGTCAGATGATCCTGTTGTTGCGATTCGTTCACTTCGACTTCGTAATACGTTGGCAGAAGTGAATCAGTATTATGAGAAGAACATTCCGGATGCAGAAAGTTGGTTAGATGTAACGGAAACTGCTTTGAAAAACATGAGTCAGATTACAAAAGATATTTATACTCAATGCGTAAATGGTTCGAATGATACGCTGACAGCAGAGGATAGAGAAATTATTTTGAAGAATCTTAATGCACTGAAAAGTCAGTTATACTCAGAAGGTAATGCTGATTATGCAGGAAGAACAATCTTCACAGGATATAAAACGAACAGTTCCCTAATTTATTCGGAAAGTAACAAGAATGATCAATATTCCATCCAGCAGCAGTTTGATATTGATGCATTAACTTCCAAGAATTATTATACTGATATTATGAAACTTCCTACCAATGATACACAGGTTCAAGGTGGGATCGCTATTGCCGATGAAATGACGCAGGTTACTTATGACCGAATTCGAATGGCATATGAAGAATTAGATGGGACTGCCAGTCCTACCATTACAGTAAATGGAACGGCATTAAACGGGATGCCAATTACTTATCAGGATAGCACCGGTGCAACAATTACCGCTGCGGCGAGCGTAGCCACAATGTCTTATGCAGACTGGTACGCAGCAGATTTTGCAGTTGCAGATAACCAGGTACTATATATTCCAGATACAGGAGAGCTGATATTAGGAAATGGTGTATCCCAGTCCATGAAATCAGATGCCAAATCCAATCCTGATTGGAAAATAGACATGGAATATCAAAAAAAAGGATTTGAAAAAGATGATGTACGTCCAGAAATGTACTTCAACTGTACGAATCTAACAGATGCTGCGCATCCAATTACTTATTCGAAACAGGGCCAGGATATTGAATATTTGATCAGTGAAAATCAATTACTAAAGGTGAATACCCAAGCAGGAGAAGATGGAATATTAAGTACAGCAATTGGAAGAGATATTGACGAGCTAAAAGAAGCTGTTTCGGCTGCAATTGCAGCAAATGACAAGGTAGATAAAATAAAAGAAATGATGCTTCAAGCGAAATATGCAGATGACGATTCCCAAGCGGGCTTAAAGAAATGGTTGGAAACTGCCAATAAGGAAAAAGCTTTTGCAGATGACAGAATGCAAAAATTATATGGTTCTGGCCAAACCAGTTTTCAAAATTATCAAAAGGCAATTGATCTTGAAACAGCAGATGTAGGAAGCAGGGATGACCGATTAAAATTGACTAAAAATAGAATGCAGACACAGCAGTCGACTATTACGAAGTTGATTTCGGATAACGAGAACCGAAATCAATCAGACATTTTAATCGATTACAAATCTGCTTATACAGCGTATGAATCGGCGTTGACTGCAGCAAGCAAAGCTAACAGTATGACACTATTGGATTATTTATAAGCCATAAGGAGGGCGAATGCTATGAGATTAAGAACTAAATTATTTGGGGATATTCAAATTGATGACGCAAAGATTATTTTATTTGAAAATGGAATTATTGGATTTCCAGATTTAAAAAGGTTTACATTGATTTATGATGAAGAAAACGCAGATGGAGCAATTAACTGGTTACAATGTATTGACGAGCCTACATTTGCACTTCCAGTATTAAATCCACGTTTTATTAATAGTGGTTATGATCCATATATAAACGATGAATTGTTAAAACCTTTAGGAGAACTTACGGAAGATAATATTTGTATATTGGTTACCATCACTGTTCCACAGGATATAAAGAAACTGTCGGTTAATCTGAAAGCGCCAATTGTTATTAATATAGAAGAGAAAAAAGGAACACAGCTGATCGTAGAAGATGATTTTCCTGTAAAATTTGAAATATACAACATACTGGAAGCCCAAAAAGAAGAAGCGGGAGGAAAGTAACATGCTTGCATTGACTAGAAAAAAAGGCGAGGCGCTTGTACTGAACAATGATATAGAAATTACAGTTCTCGAAATTAAAGGAGATCAGGTAAAACTTGGAATTCAGGCACCAAAAGAAGTGCCTGTTTATAGAAAAGAAATTTATCTCCAGATTCAGAAAGAGAATCAGGATTCCATGAACGTTGAGGGCATGGAATCATTAAAAAAATTATTTTAAAATAGCTAAACTTTCTAACGTAATAGCCGATATAATTGTTAATAGATCTCTAACCATTGATAGATTCAATTCACACGGAGGTGAAAGTAATGTCAATAGATGCAATAAAAATGGCGGCAACTAGTACGGACTACACGAACTCCAGTACGATTCAACCGGTAAAGCCTGAGATTCGCATGAAAGATGAGTCAAAAGGTATCGTACAGGAAGTGAATCGTCGAACAGCAGATGTTCCGAATGATGTGACTTCTAGGGAAACAGATAAAGAGGATAATGGAACTACTCATGGTTCATCTAATACATCAGAAGCTGTTAAGAAAGCAATAAATGAAATCAATAAAAGTAATCCAAATTCAATCGTACAGTTTGGTGTTCATGAAGCAACAAATCGTATGACCATTAAAATTCTTGATAAAGAGAGCCGTAAGGTAATCAAAGAATTTCCGGCAGAGAAGACGTTAGACTTAATTGCAAAAGCCTGGGAAATGGCAGGAATCATGGTTGACGAGAAAAGATAGGAGGGGCTAATATGGCAATTAAATTATCGGGTATGGCTTCTCAGATGGACACAGATTCTATGGTGAAAGAACTTGTTTCTGCATATAGTTTGAAGAAAGAAAATTTTGTAAAAGATAAAACAAAGTTGGATTGGCAACAAGAAGCTTGGAAAGATTTAAATTCAAAAGTTTACAGTTTTTATACTGGTGCACTGAGCAAGATGAAAATGGCTGCTAGTTTTTCGAATCAAAAGACGGTAACCGTTTCAGATCCAACAAAGGCAACCGTTACAGCTAATTCTAAAGTTCCTAATGGAACACAAACCATCGAAGTTCAAAGATTAGCCAGAGCAGGATATTTAACTGGAGCACAAACGACTCTTGCATCCGGTTCGGCAATCGATGCAAATAAAACAAAGATGGATGAGTTTGGATTAAATGGCCAGGCTCTTACTGTTAACGTAAAAGGTGCAGACAAAATATTTACGATTATTGGGTCGGAAACAGTGTCTGAAATGGCCTCTCGATTTAAAAAAGAAACAGGTGTTTCCGCAACGTTTGATACAGATCAAAAGAGATTTATCTTCAATACTGAGAGTGGAACAGAAAATGATTTTAATTTTAAAGCTACTGATGCAACTGCTTTATCAACACTTACAAAATTGGGAATTGCAACAGCAGATCAGTATACCGCGTTAGGTCAGGCAGTTCCAGCACAGGTAGGATTTAAACAGGAAGCAGTGGATTCTAAAATACTTGTGAATGGTGCGGAATATGTCAGCGGAAGCAATAAGATCCTTGTAAATGGAATGACCATCAATGCAACACAGGTTTCTAATGGGGCACTTACAGTCACAACTGCAATGGACACCAATGGAATCTATGACATGGTTAAGAATTTCTATAAAGAATATAATGACATCATAAATGATCTAACATCTTCCTATAATGCAGTGGCTGCAAAAGGGTATGAACCTTTATCAGATGACGAAAAGGAATCGATGACAGATGACCAGATAGAGAAATGGGAAAAGAAAATCAAAGATTCAATGTTTCGTAGAGATGAGACACTAAACGGAGTCATGAATACAATTACAGCAGCAATCGAGCAAGGTGTAAAGATTGATGGAAAGACCTATCATGGAACAACCTTTGGAATTGCAACTCTTGGATATTTGAAAGCAGAAACAAATAAGCAGAATGCATTTCATATTGACGGAGACAAAGATGATTCGGTAACATCTGGAAAAACTGATAAATTGCGAGCAGCAATTGAAGAGAACCCAGAATTGGTATCTGATTTTATGAATGGGATAGCAACCAATATTTATGATGCATTAACTAAGAAAATGAGCTCAACGTCACTAAGAAGTGCGTATACATTGTATAACGATAAGGCAATGAAGGAAGAGCAGAAAGACTTGGAAAGTACAATTAAAGATTGGGATAAAAAGATTAAAAATTACGAAGATTATTGGTATAAGAAATTTACTGAAATGGAAAAGTCGATGTCAAAGCTTAATTCGCAGACAAGCCAATTGACCCAGTTATTAGGTAAATAAGAGTCAAGGAGGATGATATTATGACCCAGGCAAATAA
>JAGOGN010000093.1 GCA_017996675.1 Lachnospiraceae bacterium
GCCAACCGTAGTGGAGCAGGCATTGCAAACAGTAGTGGTTTATGTAGATACCGCAATGGTGGGACGACTGGGTGCACAGGCCTCAGCAGCGGTGGGATTGACGATTTCGATGAACTGGCTGATTAATGGACCGATTTTTGCATTGGGAGTCGGGGTATTGGCCTTTGTAGCAAGAAATAATGGTGCTAAAAAATATGATGATTTGAAAGTGGCAGCAGTGCAAGGAATCTATTTAGCGTTAATGATTGGAGCGTTTTTTAGTATCGTATCTCTTGCGATTAGTCCACAACTTCCTCAGTGGCTTGGTGGCGCAAAGGAAATCCAGCACGATGCCTCTATGTATTTTGCAATTGTTGGAGGAGCATCCATTTTTCGGGCAATCGATATTGTGTTAGCGTGTACGATTCGCGGAACCGGAAACACAAAGACTCCTATGAAAATCAATGTATTTATGAATATATGCAATATTATACTGAATTATTTTTTCATCTATCAGTCCAGAGTCATCACGATTGGTAGTTTTGAAATGTGGATGCCAGGGGCTAATTTTGGTGTAGCAGGAGCAGCATTGGGAACCGCAATAGCGAATCTAATAGGTGGAGTTTTAATGCTCAGAATTTTATATAAGAGCCCAATCCTATCTCCAAAAGGAATTAGTAAAAAAATCAATTCAAAAGTGATGTTTCAGTGTATTCGGGTGGGGGTTCCGTTGGCGTTGCAAAGAACGGCGATTTTTTTGGGACACGTGAAGTTTACCTCTTTGGTAGCTGGGCTTGGAACGATTACATTAGCGGCGCATTCTATTGCATTAACTGCAGAAGAGATGTTTTATATTCCAGGGTTTGGAATGCAGGATGCGGGGGCGACATTGGTTGGAAATGCAATGGGCGAAGGCGATGAAAAAAAGATGGATCACATTGCAAGACTTTTAATAATAGTGACTGTTTCAATTATGACAATCACAGGGATACTGTTGTTTATTTTCCCACATGTGGTAATGGGAATCTTTACTAGTGATCCCGAAGTCATCCGACAAGGTGTCATAGTACTACGAATTGTAGCTGTTTCGGAGCCAATTTACGGAGCATTGATTATGATGGAAGGTATTTTTAATGGAGTTGGCAATACGAAAACGACATTTCTTGTGGGAGTGTCTACCATGTGGGGGATTCGTATTATAGGAACAATCCTTTGTATTCAGGTATTTCACTTTAAACTTCCCGCAGTCTGGGGATGTATGGTAGCAGAGAATGTAGTGAAAGCATTGATCTTGGGAATCCTGTTCTTGCGAGGGGTATGGAAAAAGGGAGCGGTTCGTTACGATGAATAAGACCTTGCAAGGAGTGAAAAAAAGGAGTAATATTACCAAGTAAAAATCCAAGGCGAAAGATAGGAGAACAATATGAAAATCGTTGTTTTGGCAGGAGGGCTCAGCACGGAAAGAGATGTATCTTTAGTGACCGGAGCGAATGTGACAGAAGCATTAAAGAAGAGTGGACATCAGGTAATACTACTTGACGTATTTTTAGGATACGAAAATGAGGGTAGATCCATTGAGAATATTTTTGAAAGAGCAGATGAAATACAGGCAATCGCAGAAGGGATTTCGGAAGTTGCACCAGATATTGCAAGTGTAAAGAGAATGAGAAAGGATCAGAGCGCATGCTTTTTTGGCCCAAATGTCATCCAGATTTGTCAGATGGCGGATGTGGTATTTATGGCTTTACACGGATCAAACGGGGAAGATGGCCGTATTCAGGCTACTTTTGATCTGTTTGGAATCAAGTATACCGGAACAGGGCACTTAAGTAGTGCAATTGCGATGGATAAAGAAATTAGTAAACAATTTTTTGAAAGCGCTAAAGTACCAACTCCAAGAGGAGTAGTTGCAATTAAAGATCATGCATATCTGACGTTTGAAGAAACAGGACTTGCGTTACCGGTTGTGGTAAAACCATGTTGTGGAGGTTCTAGTATTGGCACCACCATCGTCCGAAACAAAGCAGATTACGAGAAGGCATTGGCAGATTCTTTCCAGTATGAAGAGCGAGCAATTGTAGAAGAGTTTATTAAAGGAAGAGAATTTTCAGTAGGTGTCATGGAACACAAGGCTTTGCCGGTGATTGAAATCGCACCAGTAGAAGGTTTTTATGATTATAAGAATAAATATAAAGCAGGAAGTGCGGTGGAAACCTGTCCTGCAGACATTCCAGAGACTATAGCAAAAGAAATGCAGCATTACGCTCAGGTGGTAAGTAGATGTTTAAACATTGATACCTATGCGAGAATGGATTTCTTACTGTCGGAAAATAACCATGTGTATTGTTTGGAAGCAAATACTCTTCCAGGTATGACCAAAACAAGTCTGCTTCCACAAGAGGCAGCAGTCATTGGAATGGATTTCGAGCAATTATGTAATGAAATTATTCGCATCTCATTGGAGAAATAAGTATGAAAAATATGACAATTGCAAATATTTGCAAAGCCTGTAAGGGAACTTTTTTTGGACAGGAAGAACTCTTTTGTGCCAATGTTGAAATTAGTGGTGTTCAGATTGACAGCCGGAAAATCACAGAAGGAAATCTGTTTATCCCAATGCCAGGAGAACGTGCAGATGGACATCAATTTATTGAAACTGTCATGGAAAAGGGAGCACTTGTTACTCTTTCTGAAAAGGAACTTGCGTTCAATGTTCCATATATTTTGGTAGAATCCTGTCCACAAGCATTAAAAGATTTGGCTTATTTTTACCGGGACCAGCTGGATTGTACCATTGTTGGAATAACAGGAAGTGTAGGAAAGACCAGTACAAAAGAAATGATTGCCGCTGTTTTAGAGCAGCAATTTTTGGTGCAAAAAACGGCTGGGAATTTTAATAATGAAATTGGATTGCCCTTGACTATTTTTTCCATTACAAAAGAACATCAGGTAGCTGTGGTTGAAATGGGAATATCAGATTTTGGTGAAATGACTAGACTAGCGCAGATTGCGCGACCAGATATTTGTGTGTTAACCAATATTGGATATTGTCATCTGGATCAATTAGGGGATCGAAGTGGTGTGTTAAAGGCGAAGAGCGAATGCTTTCCTTTTGTGAAGGAAGGCGGATCGATTATTTTAAATAAAGATGATGATCAACTGGCAACAGTAGAAAACGTACCGGGTCGTAAGTTACTCTGGTATTCTATCCAGGATAAACAGGCGACAGCATATGGAACGAATCTGGAATCATGCGGGTTGGACGGAATCGATTCATTATTTACGTTAAATAAAGAGAATGGACAAAAAGAAGTCTTCCCAGTTCATATTCCAATCCCAGGGGATCATAATGTGATGAATGCTTTGGCGGCGACCGTAGTTGGTCATGAGCTAGGTCTTAACCATAGTCAGATTCAAGCAGGAATACAATTGGTTCAGACCATGCAGGGAAGAACAAATTTAATTCGAAATAAAGAGATGTTAATCATTGATGATTGCTATAATGCAAATCCAATGTCGATGAAAGCGTCCATTCGAGTCCTTTCTTCTTTGGATGGACGAAAAGTGGCAATTTTAGGAGATATGGGTGAATTAGGAGAAGATCGTCGCGCGCTGCACTATCAGGTGGGAGAAGCAGTTGCGAAAGGACGCGTCAATACGCTGATTGCAATTGGTGAATTAGCAATTGAAATGACGAATGCGCTGAAAGATCAAGAAGAAACTATCGAAAGCTATTACTTTGAAAGCAAGCAGGAAGCGATTCCTTTTATCACAAACTATGTTCAAGCAGGAGATACCATTTTGGTTAAGGCGTCTCACTTTATGCAGTTTGAAGAAATAGTTGAGTTATTAAGCAGAAAGTCTTGAAGTTGTGAAACAACATAAATAAGAAAAGCCGTTGTATTCAACATATCAAGTTCGATATCTGAATATAACGGCTTTATTTTTTATAGAGACTGTTCTAATAGGGATTTCAAAATGTTTTGGACATGTGCTCCAAGAAATTTCTTTTCTTCCTTGGTTAACTGATCGGGATAGACCGGCGCGCCATAAGTGATTTGAATGGTCCCTTTTCGAATAAATGGGAGATGCTGCTCAAAGATTTCGCCGGATCCTTTAATTGCAACCGGAATGATCGGGCAGTTTGCCTTTTCAGCAATCTTTAATGCTCCTTCTTTAAAAGGGAGCATTTGTCCGTCTTTACTTCGAGTTCCTTCTGGAAAAATGAAAATATCGACGCCTTCTTTGACTTGGGCTACTCCTTCAAGGACCATTTTCAAGCCTTCGCGAATATTGGAACGATCAAGGAATAAACAGCGGATACGTTTCATCCAGATATTTAATAAAGGAACTTTTTTAAATTCGATTTTGGATACATAACCCATCGGACGCTGTGTCAATGTGTACGTGGATATCACATCAAAAAAGCTATTGTGATTTCCGACAAATAAGCAGGCCTGATCTTTCGGTATGAGTTCTAGTCCTTTTACAGAAAGTTTGACTCCGGAAAAAAACAAAACGACGCGAAACGCCCAGCGAACCATTCGCATGGAGTGAAGATCTGATTTGTGTGGGTTCTTTTTACGAATGATCCATTCAATGAACATTATTGGAGTGGAAAAAATTAGAAACAGCACTACAAAACCGAGTGCAAATATTAATCTAATCATAGAAATCCTTCCTTTGTTTTTTATTTCAATTCACCTTATTATAACTGCCAAATTGTGGAAATGCAATAGTAGTCATTGTGGTCAAATTTGACAAACACCACAAAATATGGTATAGTATCAAAAGTGAGGTGAATAAAATGGCAATGCATCAAGAAGAACTAAGCAAAGTACGAGCTTCTGTAAGAAAACAGTTAGGCAACAGAGTTGAGATCAGACAGGATGAGGGCCGTCACAGAACCAATATTCGCAAAGGAATATTGCAATGTGCATATCCGTGCGTGTTTACCGTGTTACTTGACCACGAGGAACCGCAGCAATTGTTATCATTTAGTTACACCGATATAATAACGCAAGAAGTACGTATGAGTCTGTGCTAATCACACAGAAATGACAGAATGTAATATGATATATGAAAATCTTCGAGAGGGGCATTTTAAGATGCCCTTTATCGAAGATTTTTCTTTTTTTGTAAATTATGTAACGATTCTTGAAAAAAAAGGCAATTAATGGTAAAATGTAGAAGGTAACGTGTAGGAACAGATGGAGGAAGCGATGAAGAAGAGAATTTTAGTGTTTTTACTGGCCCTCGCCACTGCTGTCACTGGCACGACAAGTGTGTATGCGGATACAAAATCAGATGCTCAGAAACAGGCAAATACCGCCAAAGAAAATCTGAATGCAGTGAATAAACAGTTAAACGAAATTGAAAACCAGCAGAAAGCTTTGAAGAATGAAATGGCAGGGATGAATCAGCAATTGGTGGCAATCCTGGTGGCAAAGAAATCTTTGGAGAATGACATAGCAGATGTTCAGGTACAGATTCAACAGGCACAGGCGGATTTGGAAGCTGCGAGAATTAAAGAAGCGAAGCAATATGCTGATATGAAGCTTCGAATTCAATATATGTATGAGAATGGTGATTCTAGTTTTATTTCTGAAATACTAGAAGCAAAGACCATTGCAGAAGTAATCAATCGTGCTGAATATTATAATCAGGTATACTCAGCAGATCGTAAAATGTTAGTCAGCTATCAGGAAACAAAGTTGCAGGCGCAGGAATTAGAAGCGGGGTTGCAGCAACAGTTAGCTGGAATGGAAGAAATGAAAACCGTGCAGGTTGCACAACAGGAACAGTATGAAGCAATCATTGCGAAATTAGATACGAAGCTTGGTGATGCAAATAGTCAATTGTCTCAGGCACAGGCGATGGCGAACAAATATCAGAAGACCGTTGATCAGCAGAATGCAATCATAAAGAATGAAATAGCAAAGGAAGCTGCCAGAAAGAAAGCGGAAGAAGAAGCTAGAAAGAAAGCAGAAGAAGAAGCAAAGAATAATCAGGGTGGAAGTAAAGATGAAACGGTTACTGCATCAGCCAGCGAGCTGATCGCATATGCAAAGACATTTTTAGGCATACCTTATGTTTGGGGTGGAAAAGACCCTTCAGGATTTGATTGTAGTGGATTTACTTCATATGTCTATAGGCATTTTGGAATATATGTTCCA
>JAGOGN010000094.1 GCA_017996675.1 Lachnospiraceae bacterium
ACCATTTCATAAACAGTATAATCTAATTTTTCCATATTTCCACTTTTTTCAAGTGCTGGAATGAAGTCTTTCGGGCAACGCAAATATCCTTCTTCATTTGTCCAATATGCATATGCCTCTACCGATTCGCAGTGGCGCTTTTCCCCACGAAAAACAGGTTGAAAATAGAGCATCAGCTCATCTTTTCCCAACTTATCAAAAAATTCTGCGTTTAACTGAATTGTTTTATTTCTCGTATCTCTAAAATCTTCTTTATATATTTGAATAAATTTATCGTCTTCGCTAAATACATGCTTTCTGGCAAGATTTGCATTTTCAATCATGGTTTCTATATTAGTTTCATGATTCTGGATAAAATAAAATCCTGCTTTTAACTGAAGGATATGTGAATGATACTGGCTTGACAACTTGGACAACGATTCTGTCATCATTTGTTCTAAGTCTGCCATTAAAGCGCCTTTGTCTTCACCCTCTACCAACAATAGGAAGCAATCCGAATGAGACCTTGATGCATATTTAATAAATGGATACTTGGATAATTGGTCCGCCAATATTTTTAAAATCTTATTTCCATTTTCATATCCAAATCTCTCATTTACAAGAGAAAACTTACAAATATCCAAATAAAACATTCCACAAATTCGGTTAAGGCTTCGAACATTCAAGTAATCTCTTACCGTGCTCTCAAATACAGTTTTCTTCAAAAGACCTGTGATTTCATCAGTCATCGAAATTTGTTCAATAATCTTTCGGTCTTTCTGCTTTTCTTTATCTAAGAAAATAAAAGTTGCAATCGCCTTTGTCAATGCTTCAAAGGTGGTTACTTCAAATGATGTCCATTCTTTCTTCTGTTCATGAGATTCAAAACAAATAAATCCATGAATTTCAACATTATGCATCAGGTTCGTAGCTACAAATGCATGATCCACTACCTGAAATAATTGTTCCTGAGTCTGCTTACGGATTTTACGATAATCATTCACGACAAGAACTGACTGTTCCGAATTCATTCTTGCAATCCATCTATTTCGCATCAGTTCTTCACTTGTATAATAATTCTTTCTTTGTACTTTACTCCAGCCAAAATGGACCTGATATCCTTCTAAATCTGGAAGCCATTCAAAGACTCTTAATGACTTCAAGCCAAAACGCTCTCCTATTTTTCTTAACAACATTTCAATAGAAGTTCCAATATGCTTAGAGTCCGAAAGAAGACCATATGCTGTAGCTACAAATTCCGCATCATACTGCTTATCTCTCATTTGATTCATTCCATCCGATACAGCATTATCACTTGCTCTGCGTTTCAGACGCATTTTAGAATCATATTTATAAAATTGAGCTTTCCCTTTTTGCTTCGCATAATACATTGCAATATCTGCATCGTGTAAATACTCTTCATACTTAAAATCAGTACTCATCTGTCCTTCCACATAACCAATACTTCCGGTACCAGACACAATTCCTTCGTCACATACATATTCATATTTTGCACTGGTACATAACGAATGAAGATAATCTACAAATTCTTCTTCCGAACACTGGTCCGCATAGACGAGGAATTCATCCCCTCCTACTCTTCCAATAAAAGAGCCTTGTGGCGCTTGATTCGAAATAACATTTGCAACATCCTGAATTACTTCATCTCCAAACAAATGCCCCAACATATCATTTACATTTTTAAAGTTATCTACATCAATTACTCCCATAAAAAAAGGAGCTAAGGAATTCGTTTCCATTCGTTTCTTCACAATTTGTTCCATGGCAACTTTATTAAACAAACCTGTCATCGGATCCAACTGAACCCGTAAAGCGGCATGCCTTTCGTTTGTGTAGAGGGAATTCGGATTTGGAATGGTGGTAAGAAGCGTACATTGACCATTCGAAACATTTAACCGAGAAATCACAATGGACGCTCTCACTACTTTATATTGATTCAGATGAATATTACATGCAATTTCTTTCGTTTCTCCCGTTCGCATAACCTCAATATAGGTCTGTTTCAATAAATTCTCGTCTTCCGGAAAAAGCAAATGCATCCAACATTCCATCTTTGATGGTTGAATCGACCATTCCTCTGCCTCTAAAATTTCTAAGAGTGCGCCATTTAGCATTGCATAAAGGGGCTCATCCACAAAAGGGATTGCATCCTTCTCATAAATCGAACAAACTGCACCACAAGGAAGGCTGGACAACAGAGTATCCAACCCAATTTCTATATTTAGCAACGATTTCACATTCAACTCTTCTTCATGATTCGATAATTTTCCCCAACCGTGTAACATCATTCGCCTCTTATTCTGACTGTTTACAGACTAACGTGTACATTATACACTATTCATCGCTACATTTCTAGCACTCCTTCGATATTTTATCCTATTTTTCTTTTTTATTTCCTCAAATCTTGTATGATTTTAACGACACACTTTTTTGATTGATTGAATTCGTATATTTCTTATGTTATACTTGACTAAATACACAATGTACTCACTTCAAAGGGGGAACTATAAATGCTGTTTGTTAAATCCGAACACCTTAAGACAGGCATGCGTCTCGCGAAACCTATTTACAACAAAATGGGAGTTTTATTATATGAACGTGAGACCGAACTTACGCAGCAAAGTATTATAAGCATTCGCAATTTTGGTTTGATTGGTATTTATGTTCTTGAACCAGCCGAACCAGCACCACCACTTTCCTCAGAAGATATGGATTTCGAGCGTTTTCAGACCATCCACATGTTTCGTCTGAAAGATGACTATGATGCAATTCATAACGGGAAAGCTCCTTCAAATATCCGTGCGTTAGTTCAGGATATTCTAAAAAGCTATGGTTCCTTAGATCACAAATTTTTCTTTAACCAAACAATTCGAAGTTCATCCGATTATATTTATAAACACGCTCTCAATGTGGCTATTTTATGCGCCATGATGAGTTCGAAACTCGGCTATGATTATGAACGCAAAGAAGCCGTTGTTTGTGCTGGATTATTAACCCACATCGGTCTTATAGATGTTCCTCACTCAATTGCAGAGAAGAATTCCGCCCTGTATGGTGACGAAGATGCCCGTTCCATTTCCCTGCATTTGCGTAATGGATACGAACTGCTTCAACCTGTAGATAATCCGTTTCACTTGCCAGAACGAGCAATACGAATCATGAACCAGACATCCGCTTTTTATTATCACCCAAACTTTACATTTCCTAAGCAAACAAAATTTTTGCCTGAAGCGAAATTAATTTTTGTAGCTTCCGCATATGACCATTTGACTTCTATGCAACTGGATCATGAACCATTATCAGAGATTTCTGCATTTTTATATTTGACAGCAAATCCTGATTACTATGACAAACAAATGGTTACCACCTTAACCGAATGTATTCACATCGTTCCCAAAGGAGCCTGTGTTGAATTATCCACCGGCGAAAAAGCAATGGTCGTTGAATCAAATAACAATAACATTCTTGCTCCAGTGGTATTACTATTTTCTACTAACAAATTATACGATTTAGATCAGCCAATGACTGCACGAAAGATGAAAATCCTCGACATTATGAAGACAATGGATAATCGAATCCATATTGATGAACAAACACTCAAGCATTTTAAAGCAGATCCGTATTTGCAGCAAACTCTAGAGAAAATTCGTGCCAAGAAACTTTCTTACGCAAATCGCGAATAGCTTACTATACACAATAAAAAAAGGGCTTAGCCCTTTTTTTATTTACTAATTTTATTTTTTCCACCCATATATGGCCAAAGCACTTCTGGAATACGTATACTTCCGTCTTCCTGTAAATTATTTTCCAAGAAGGAAATCAATAAACGTGGTGGAGCAACTACTGTATTATTCAGTGTATGAGCAAAATACTTTCCGTCTTCTCCAACAGCTCTTATTTTCAGTCTTCTAGCCTGTGCATCTCCAAGGTTTGAGCAGCTTCCAACTTCAAAATACTTCTGCTGACGAGGCGACCATGCTTCTACGTCGATAGATTTGACCTTCAAATCCGCTAAATCTCCTGAACAACATTCAATCGTACGAACTGGAATATCCATGCTGCGGAATAATTCAACTGTATATTTCCACATTTTCTCAAACCATTCAGCAGACTCTTTTGGATTACAAACTACAATCATTTCCTGTTTCTCAAACTGATGAATTCGGTAAACGCCTCGCTCTTCCAGTCCATGTGCTCCTTTTTCTTTTCTAAAACAAGGAGAATAACTGGTCATTGTTTGCGGAAGTTCCTCTTCTTTTAAAATAGTATCAATGTATTTTCCAATCATAGAATGTTCACTGGTTCCGATTAAATATAGATCTTCATTCTCTATTTTATACATCATGGCATCCATTTCAGCAAAACTCATAACACCAGTCACCACTTCTGAACGAATCATGAACGGCGGAATACAGTATGTAAATCCTTTGTCAATCATGAAATCTCTTGCGTAGGACAAAATACCAGACTGTAATCTTGCAATATCTCCCATTAGATAATAAAATCCATTACCTGCTACTTTTCTGGCACTATCTAAATCCAGTCCACCTAAATTTTCCATAATTTCAGCATGATATGGAATTTCAAAATCAGGAACAAATGGTTCTCCGAAGCGTTCTAATTCCACATTCTCTGAATCATCTTTTCCAATAGGAACAGTCGGATCTATGATATTTGGAATTTTCATCATAATCTCATTAACCTGTTGCTGCAATACATTTTCTTGCTCTTCAAGCTCTTTCAAGCGATCTGCATTACGAGTGACCTGCTGTTTAATTTCTTCTGCTTCTTCCTTCTTCCCCTGACCCATCAGGGCACCAATCTGTTTGGATAATTGATTTCTAGATCCACGCAGGGAATCAGCTTCCTGCTGTACCGCTCTGCTTCTTGCATCTAATTCAATTACTTCATCAATCAGATTCAGTTTATGTTCCTGGAACTTCTTTTTCATATTTTCCCGTACAAGATCCGGGTTTTCTCTAATTAAGCGAATATCTATCATAGTACCTCCATCATAATATAGTATAAAACTACAATTTGAATGATTCCAATAAGCGGAAACCCATATTTAAAATACCAATGTTTCGTCTTATGTCGAAACAGATACATTCCTATTGTACCACCGATTGCACCGCCTATCAATGCAACCAGAAACAACTTTTTTTCTGCTATACGGTACTTGTGGTGCACCGCACGATGCTTATCCATTCCCATCATTCCAAACAATAAAAAATTCAGGAAAATCGCATATCCACCCATATACCACATCATATTTCTCACCTATTTTCCAAATCCCCGCCGCCCTAAGGCTGCGGGGATCTATCATTGGTTTCTTATTATCTTGAAGATTTGTTCACTACTTTTGATTTCTTAGCAAGCTTTGTTTTAAATATATACCAAACAGAACCTGTAATGAATATAGAAGAGTACATACCACTAATGATACCTACGATCAATGGAAGCGCAAATTCTTTAATGGATGTTACACCCATGAAATAAACCACTCCGATGGTAATTAATGTTGTAATATTCGTATTAATACTTCTTGATAATGTCTGTGTAATACTTCTATTTACAATCTCTTTTAATTTTTCTGGATCGTGTATATTGGAACCACCTAAATGTTCACGAATTCGGTCAAACACAACAATGGTTGCATTAATACAGTATCCAACGATGGTAAGCATACATGCAATAAAGGTTCCGCCTACGCCGATTCTTGCAATCGCATAGAATCCTAGCACAATTAATACGTCATGTACCAGTGCAATAACTGCACTTGCAGAGAAACGAATATCCTTAAATCTAAACCAGATGTATAACAGCATAAATACTAAAGAAATTAAAACCGCTTTGATTGCATCCATTCTGGTTTCAGAACTTACTGTTGAACTGATACTTTCAAAAGTCATTTTCTTATCTACTCCAAAATCAGATCCCAATTTCTCTTCTAGTTCTTCTCTCTTGTCATCGCTTAAGAAGCTGGTCTTAATTACTACTTCATTGGAGTTTTTGATTTTTTGTGTCTGTACATCTTTATTTCCTGCTATCTTTGCAACCACTGGAACCACTTTTTGTTCAAGTTCTTCCACTGACAAATTGTCATTAAAGGTTACATTGGTTGTAGTACCACCC
>JAGOGN010000095.1 GCA_017996675.1 Lachnospiraceae bacterium
AAGCTGCACCCATTGCAAGAGCAAATTGAACAGGTAACAAAGTGGAGACAGATCGGTTTAGGTTTAATGGGTATTGCAGATATGTTGATTCAGATGGGAATCATTTATGGAAGCGAAAAAGCAATCGAACTATCTGAACAAATCAGCTTTTTTATGATGGACCGCGCAATTGCTGCATCCGCAAAGATGGCTCGGAAGTTGGGAGCTTTTCCAATGTGTGATATAAAGCAAATCATGGAATCCCCTTTCTTTATGCAAAACACGACGGAAGAAACAAGAAAATTAGTGGAGGAATTTGGTTTACGTAATTCCCAACTATTAACGATCGCTCCGACAGGAACGCTTTCTACCATGCTGGGAATTTCGGGTGGCATTGAGCCAATTTATGCAAATTATTATGAGCGCACGACGCAGTCTTTACATGGTCATGATGTTACGTATCGAGTTTATACAAAGATTGTCGAAGACTATATGAAGCTTCATAATCTGAGTGAGGCAGATGAGTTACCGGATTATTTTGTCACAGCAATGGAACTGGATTATCACAGTCGTCTGAAGATGCAGGCTACCTGGCAAAAACATATTGATGCATCCATTTCGTCAACAGTGAATGTACCAAACGAATTTAGTGTAAAGCAGGTAGAAGAACTATACTTTGAAGCATATGAATTAGGCTTAAAAGGCGTAACTTTATTTCGTGATGGCTGCAAACGTACCGGTATTCTAAACGTGAAGCCACAAAAAAAGGCTTATCCAGCTGCTGGTGAGGGATTGGCAAGAGGAGAGATTGTGCAGGTTTCTGATGAAGTCATTGGTGCAAAGCGAAAACTGACTACAGGATGTGGAACTTTACATTGTATAGCTCTTTTTGATCCCAAAACAGGAGCTCTTTTAGAAACCTATCTTAGCAAAGGATCGACAGGTGGCTGTAATAATTTTATGATTGGTTTGTCCAGAATGATATCAATCTGTGCACGAGCTGGAGTCGATCTTCGAACAATTGTGGATCAGTTGGATTCTACAGGTGTATGCCCATCTTATGCAGTGCGACAGGCAACCAAGCGTGATACAAGTAAGGGGGCATGTTGCCCTATGGCAGTTGGAAATGCACTTTTGGATATGTATGAAGAGGTCAAGGCAGGAATCGCATTGGGAAATCAAACGAATTCAGAGAAGGCAATTTTTTCTGCTAAGATTGAGTCAACACAGAATCACGAAAATAATAAGGATAGTGGCCGTTGCCCAGAATGTGGGGAACAGTTAGTATTTGAAGGCGGCTGTAATATCTGTAAGTCCTGTGGATGGAGTAAATGTCTATAGAAAGACTAGGTATCCAAACTGAATTGTGATACAATAAGAATCATTATTTGGGGAGGAAGAAAGATGGATAGAAAAAGAGGTGCATTTCAAAAAGCGATTGGAACAGTTGTTGTTCTTTTGCTTATGGTGCAGTTGGCTGGGTGTGGTGCACAAAAGGAGCAGGCAGAAGTTTCTTTAAAGAAGCACGGGGATGTTGCATTTTCTTATGTTACGTATTTTCAGGATCATTTAGGTGAAAGACAGGCGGGAAGTGAGCGGGAACAACAAGCATTCCGGTATATCAAATCTGAAATCCAGAAAATGGGATACGAGGATTCTGTAATTGAAAAGCAGTCATTTAAGATGTCAACTGGTGAATCCAGTCAGAATCTGACAGTTAAAAAAGAAGGAATTTCGAAGAAAGTCATTATCATTGGTGCACATTACGATTCTGTGGGAACAAAGGGTGTAGATGATAATGGTTCAGGTGTAGCGGCATTATTGGAATGTGCAAAGAGAGCAAAGCAAATTGAAACACCTTATAGCTTCGAATTTGTTTTTTTTGGTGCAGAGGAAACAGGATTAGAGGGATCAACTCATTATGTTGAGCAAATGAATAAAGCGGATAAAGAGAACCTGCTATTTGTCCTAAATATGGACAGTATTTTGGTCGGTGATAAAACGTATGCTTACAGCGGTACGGCAGATGAAAAGGGAAAGATTTCCGGTACGGAATATTTACCAATTATTCAGGAGCTGGCGCTTGAAAATCAAATCAAGTTAGAAGAAAATCCTGGTAAAGATCCTGAGTACCCGACACCTACAACTGGCGATTGGAGTGATCATGCTCCGTTTGCAGCAGTTGGGATTCCTTATATTTATTTTGAAGCTACTAACTGGGATATAGAACCATTTGATGGAATGGCTGAAACAAAAGCTTTAGGTAAAGTAATGCATACTTCAAGTGATGATCTTTCCGTTATTGAAAAAGTATTTCCAAATCGGGCCAAAAAGAATCTTGTAACATTTACGACGCTTTTAAGCGCTGTTTTAGAATGTAGTGATTTTAAGTAAAGGACGTAAACATGAATATGGAGCAAGCAACCAATAAGCATAGTTATATTGTATCAAATCAGCAATTGGTGGAGGTAGAACCGACTTCTCTTTCCACTCAAGTATTAAGTATCATGATTGTTAGTCAGGATATTTTAGAAGAACAAGACTGGGCTGCACGGTATTTTGAGCAAAAGCGAAACCATCGTCCATTAAAGGAAATTCGATACTGTAAGCTGGAAATTCATGAGGATGCGATACTTGGAACCATGAGAATTCCCAATAAGGAAGATTACGACCAGCATATCCGATTTGCGTTATATATGACAGAGAACAGGCTTGTTTTTATCGATGATTCAAAGTTCGTACAAACAATTCTTGAGCGAATTTATCTGGGAAGATTTCAGTCTGAAATTAATTTGTCCATGATACTAGAGGAGTTTTTACTTCAGATAGTAGAAGGAGATCAGCATTTTTTGGCGTCTTTAGAAAAGAAAATTGAGACACTGGAAGAGGAGATTATCAGTCAGGAAGATAAGGATTATCATTTGGAAATTCTGACTTTAAAGAAAGAAATATCCAGAATGAATCGTTATTATCATCAGTTATTTGATATGGTAGATGATTTACAGAGCTATTCACAAGATAATCATCCTCTGACCTATCATATTTTCGAAAATAAAATCAATCGGCTTTTACAGGAAACCATTGATTTACGTGAGTATGCGATGCAGGTACAGGATGTTTATATGTCTGAAATTGGAATTCGACAAAATAACGTTATGAAAATGCTTACTGTTGTGACGACAATCTTCCTTCCGCTTACACTACTGGTAGGATGGTATGGGATGAACTTTGCAAATATGCCTGAGCTAACCTGGAAGTACGGGTATTTGGGCGTTGCACTAATCAGTATCGTGATTATAGTGCTGACGTTATGGATTATGAAGCGAAAGAAATGGATGTAAGACAACCGCGAATAAGTAAAATAAATTGTATCAATTATAGAGGATATATTGCAAAAATAGAGTGAATAATGTATAATGACATCGTAATATAAACAACAATAATAGAAGCAAAGATAACCAAGAGAGCGACCGATAAGGATACACTTGAGAATCTCTTTTTGTAGAAGCAAAGTAAAAATTGCTTTAGACAAGGAGGTACTGTGATGTCTGATTTTTTGAATGACTGGATTTGCTTTGAAATCCGTCTGGATCGTAAGAGAGAAGAACCGGGTTTAGGTATTGGCGAAGTGGATGAACTATGTGACTGTGTATTATTTCATTGTAGAGAATATGTAGATTATTGTCTGTACGATGATGATGACGAATGTTGTGAAGAATATTATGATGATTGTGAAGATGAAATTTATTGCACCTATTAAAAGAATGAGAAGGGCCAGCCATGCAGTGCTAATGCATGACGGGCCCTTTTTTAGCGTATTGCAGTTCTTAATTTAGCAGATCTTGCACGAGGATTGGTCATGCATTCTTCTGATGAAGGGCGAATTGCATCTAGAGATATTTCAGAAAAAATGCCCTGTTTGTAGTATTCCTTAAAGGCTTTCTTGACCAGTCGATCTTCGCCAGAATGAAAGGTTAAAATGGCTACCTTCCCGTCCTTTGCCATGCAATCAGGAAGTTTGTTTAAAAAAGTATAGAGTTCTTCAAACTCATTGTTTACATCGATGCGAAGCGCCTGAAAACAACGCTGGCATGATTTCTTGATTTTATCTTCTTGATTTGCTTCTGGAATTTTACTTAAAGTGTCTGTAATAATTGCTCGTAAATCAGAAGTGGTTTCAATAGCAAGCCCTTTGGATAGTTGTGAGCAAATGGCTTGTGCAATTTGATGAGCATATGGTTCATCAGAATTCTCGAAAAGCATGCCTTCTAATTCTAATTGATCAATCTCTTTTAATCGCTCACTTGCAGAAATTCCCTTCGTAGGATCTAATCGCAAATCCAAAGGTCCTTGTGTTTTGTAGGAGAACCCTCTTGCCGGATTATCAATTTGCATCGAAGAAACTCCAAGATCTGCAAGAATAAAGTCGAATTGCCCAAATTCTTTTACAATCTCATCAATAGTGGAATAGTTCTGATTATGAGGTGTAAATACAGAGGAGCCATACCCCAAATCTTCTAAGCGTTTTGTAGTCTTTGGCAATTCAAGTGCGTCAACATCTGTTGCATGTAAATGTCCTGAACCATTTAAACGGGATAAAAGTTCCTGTGCATGACCACCATATCCTAAAGTACAGTCGAGACCTGTCTGACCAGGTTTTACATCGAGGAAATTTAGAATCTCGCTTAGACAGATTGGAATATGCATTCCAGCAGGTGTGCTTCCTTTTTGTATAATTTTTTCAATTGTATCGGTGTATTTGTCAGGCTGAAGTTCTTTATATTTCTCTTCAAATTTAGTAGGATGAGTTCCTTTATAGCGAACTCGTCTCTTATGGGTATTGTTTGTATTCGATGTATTCATAAAATGACCACTTTCTCTTTTTTTTCATGATAGCAGAAGCAAATGGTATTGACAAGGAATAGTTGATTTGTTACGATATTCTCAATATGAAAAAAGCGAAGAAAAGAAATAGTAGCGACGGAATATGTGCAGAGAGAAGACGTTTGGTGAAAGTCTTTCATAGAAAGTTCGTGAACCAGTCTTGGAGCTGATAATGAGGTGGCAGGAGTCATCCAGTTATTCCGGGTTCTCCCGTTATAGAGATCAGGTATAGATTTTTTGTACGAAGAGAGCGATTGTATCGAATTTAGGTGGTACCGCGGACCAATGAGTTCGCCCTAAGCATAGTGAATGCTTGGGGATTTTTTTATTTAAAGGAGAAAACATATGAAATTGGAAAAGTTAGTTGGAGAACGTTTTAAAGAACAGCCAGCAGACTGTGTGATTGACAGTCATGGATTAATGGTAAGAGGCGGATATATGAAATATGTTGCAAATGGAATTTATTCCAGCTTTACCCCTCTAAAAAGGATAACGAAAAAAATTGAGCAGATTATTCGTGAAGAAATGGACCGAATTGATGGACAGGAGGTTTCATTTCCAGTTGTAATGCCAGCAAGTTTGTGGATGGAATCTGGTAGATATGAAACTGTTGGAAAAGAATTAATGCGATTAAAAGATCGCAATGATGTGCCATTAGTACTTGGTATGACACATGAAGAAGCAGCAGTTCAGTTGGTTCGAGAATATGGAAATAGTTATTCGAAATATCCATTTATGATTTATCAGATTCAGACCAAGTTCCGTGATGAAGCAAGACCACGTGGCGGTTTAATCCGTGTGCGCGAATTTACCATGAAAGATGGTTATTCCTTTCATACCAGTCAAAAAGATTTAGAGACTTATTATGCAAGATGCTATGAGGCGTACGAAAGAATTTTTGCCAGAGCAGGAATTCCAGAAGTAGTAGGTGTATCCTCAGATTCTGGGATGATGGGTGGAAATTTGTCGGATGAATTTATGCTACTGACTCCTGTTGGAGAAGATAGTATCGTTACTTGCACCGAGTGTAATTATAGAGCCAATATGGAAGCCGCTGAAAATATTTTGGAGCAAATGGATAGATTGGAAGACGCAGAATTGAATCTGGTTCACACACCAAATATGCATACAATCGAAGAAGTATGTGACTTTTTAAATAGTCCGAAAGAAAGATCCTGTAAAGCAGTTGTGTATCAGCAGACAGAAGATGATCGATTTGTAGTGTTGTTTATCAGGGAAGATTTGGAAGTAAATGAAACCAAGT
>JAGOGN010000096.1 GCA_017996675.1 Lachnospiraceae bacterium
TAGAAAAACCACCCACGTTCCAGTTGTTTTTATGGGCCATATTCATGATTTCCTGAATAATGGTCGTTTTTCCTATTTGAGATGGTCCTGTTAATAGTATATGCATAAGCTATTTTAGCACGAAAATAGTAACAAAACAAGATTAAATTGTGAAAAGTGTGACAATAAGACGGTTTGAAACAAAGTGTTGATTATTTTGTGGATTTAGTGTATAAATTAAGTAATACTATTATGTTCGAGAAACTATAATAAAGCTACTTTCAGTGGAGTGCCTATGTGGAAAAAATACAATACAGGAACGAAGTATTTGGTTTTTTTGATTACAGCATTAAGTATGACCGTTTTTTTCTCTTTCCTGGTAGGAAAATATGCCATTTCCGCCCATGAAATCATGGGGATTTTAGGGTCTAAAATCGTGCCGATGAAGCAGTATTGGACCAATCAGATGGAAACAGTGTTTTTCCAGATTCGATTACCACGAATTTTAATGAGCGTTTTAGTTGGTGGAGCACTGGCAACAGCAGGTGCCTGCTACCAAGGAGTTTTTCAAAATCCCATGGCGGCTCCTGATATTTTAGGAGCTTCTACCGGTGCGGCTTTTGGTGCTGCGTTGGCTATTCTAATGCATGGCAGTAAAGTAATGATCACTGTCAGTGCCTTCTTTTTTAGTATTCTGAGTGTAATCCTGGTTTTAATTTTCAGTAAGAAATCAATGGGAAGCAAGATTCTGGCTTTTGTTTTGTCGGGCATGATGATTGGTTCTCTTTTTAGTGCAGGTACTTCTTTCATCAAACTAGTGGCTGATCCAAGTGATCAGCTCCCTTCGATTACGTACTGGTTAATGGGAAGTTTATCTGGGAGCACCTCTGAAAGTGTGAAGTTTGTTTTTTGGATCATGTTAGTTGGTTGGATTCCGATTTTTCTAGTTCGGTGGAAAATGAATCTCTTAACTTTAGGAGACGAAGAGGCACAGACGATGGGAATTAAAATCAATCGAATTCGTATTGTTGTTATTGTAGCTGCAACATTATTAACTGCTGCGGCAGTATCTGTAAGCGGAATCATCGGGTGGGTCGGTCTGATTATTCCACACCTTGCAAGAAGAATGGTAGGGGGAAACTTCCGATATTTAATACCATGTTCGATGCTACTAGGTGGATGGTTTTTATTATTAGTGGATAACTTATCTAGAAATTTACTGACTAGTGAAATACCAATTGGAATTTTGACTGCACTGGTGGGAGCACCTTTTTTCCTTTATCTCCTTTCGGGAAAGGGGGAAAAGGTATGAAACTGGATGTTTCCAATCTTTCATTTTCCTATGGAGAAAAGTCGATATTAAAGGATCTTCATTTTTCCGTATCGGATGGAACTTTCTGCTCTCTAATTGGTTCGAATGGAGTGGGAAAGTCTACGTTATTAAAATGCATTTTAGGAATATATCGGGATTATCAAGGTCAAGTATCCATTGACGGTGAGGACATTCGCTTTCATAAACCGAGGGAACTTGCCAGGAAAATGGCGTATATTCCACAGTCCCATATCCCTGCTTTCCATTATAGTGTTTTAGATATGGTTTTAATGGGAACAACATCTGCAATGACCGCATTTGCGAATCCGAAAGAGCAGGAGATTTTAGTGGCGCGAGAGGCAATGCGGCAAATTCAAATCAGTCATTTGGAACAGCGAGATTTCATGAAAATTAGCGGTGGGGAACAACAATTAGTTTTAATTGCGAGAGCACTTGCGCAAAAAGCCCATATTCTTATTATGGACGAACCTACGGCGAACCTTGATTATGGAAATCAGTTGCGGGTGCTAGATCAAATGAAAAAATTAACAAAAAGTGGTTATACGGTGATTCAGTCCACGCATCAGCCTGAACAGGCATACCTTTATGGAGATCAGATTCTGGCCATGAAAGATGGCAGAGTATATGGAGATGGACCGCCCCAACAGATTATGAATGAACAATTGATACGGGATCTTTATGGTATTGAAACAAAGGAAGTTCGTGTTATGGAGGATCAAATACGAGTTTATGTACCTGCATATTTGGCGCAAATAAAGGAGGATAAAGGTGAAAAGTAGAAAAAGTATCGTTTCATTGTTGATGATATTTGTGATGGTCATCATGGTAGGATGTAGTGGCGAAAAAAAAGCGGATACGACGCTGGATTTAAATATGAAAAGTGATAAGACCTTTGAATTTGTAGATTCTGCAGGCAGGACAGTAACGCTTCCAAGAACCATTAAGCGCATTGCTCCTTCTGGTACAATGGCACAAATTATGCTCTTTGCGCTTGCACCTGATGAAATGGTTGGCCTGTCTGGAAAATGGGCTACTTCGGCAGAGCTGGTACTGAATCAGAACTATTTAAATTTACCTGTATTTGGTCAGTTTTATGGATCGAAGGATCTGAATATGGAAGCGCTTGCGGCGGCTAACCCTCAGGTTATTATTGATATTGGAGAAGCAAAGGATTCTGTTGTAGCTGATATGGATCAAATGTCAGAACAACTGGGCATTCCTACTGTATTTATTGAAGCAACTACAGAAGGGTCCGGAGATGCTTACCGTATGTTAGGAAAATTACTCGGCAAGGAGGAAGAAGCCGAGGAAATTGCAGTATACTGTGATCATATTTATGACTTGATTCAGAATACGATGAGTCAAATTCCAGAAAAGAAAAAGATTCTTTATTGTCTGGGAACGGATGGATTGAATGTCATTGGTCACAATTCTTTTCATAGTGAAGTGTTAAATATGATAGGAGAAAATGTGGCAGTTCTTGATCAAGTTTCATCGTTAGGAAGTGGTAACCCGGTATCAATGGAGCAATTGCTAAATTGGAATCCAGAGTATATTCTTTTTGCACCAGGCAGTGTTTATAGTCAAGTGGGAGAGAATCCTTTATGGCAGGGTTTAGACGCGATTAAATCCAAGAAATATTATGAAGCACCAAGTATTCCTTATAACTGGCTGGGATTTCCTCCTTCCGTGAACCGCTACATCGGAATGATCTGGCTTTGCGAACAGCTTTATCCGGATAAATTCGATTTTGATCTATATGGGGAAACAAAGCAGTTTTATGAAATGTTTTATCATTGTGAAATGACCGAGGAGCTCTATCAGAAAATCATGAATCATTCGAAGTGATAGCGAATAGGAGGTAACATGAATCAAGTAATCGATCAGGCAATGCAGTTAATGAATCAGGGACAGAATTTTGTAATGGCTTCCATCATTGAGCAAAAAGGTTCTGCACCAAGAGGAACAGGAGCAAAAATGTTTATTACACCTGACCAGATTTATGGGACGATAGGTGGTGGAGCAATGGAAGCACAGGTGATAGAAACAGCACGAAATCAAGTGCTTCAAACGGAAAAACCAGTATTACTTAAATTTGATTTGAAACCAGAAAAGGCTGCAGAATGTGGATTTTTATGCGGGGGAGCATGTAGTATTTTGTTGAATTTTTTGGACGGAAAGCTAGATGAAACAAAGCGTTTATTTCAGGAATGGAAACGTGTAATCGAAGAAGGGAAAAAGGCTTGGATTATTTATGTTTTGCAGGATACTCCACAAGAGGGTAAAGCTTGTCAGCTTTTATTATCCATTCAGAAAGAGGGATTAATTGGACATTTTAAAGGAAATGAAAAGATTCGTGAAAATTTAATTATGAATCCAATTCGAGTGGCGATTCATGGGGACGCACAGACCGAAAATCAGTACTATCTGGAACCATTATTTTCTGGCGGGACCATTTATTTGTTTGGAGCGGGACATGTTTCGAAAGAGGTTGCAGCTCTAGCTTCTAATCTGGATTTTAATGTTGTCGTGTTTGATGATCGAGCAGAGTTTGCAAATCAGGACCGTTTTCCGGGATGTGAAATACAGGTATTGGAAAGTTTTGGAAGAATTCCAGTAATGGAACTATCGGATGAAAGTTATGTACTAATTATTACCAGAGGACATTTGCATGATAAAGAAGTGCTCGCCTGGGCACTGAACCAAAATCCTTATTACATTGGAATGATTGGTAGTATTACAAAGAGGGACGGAATTTATGAAGATTTGAAACGGCAGGGAGTGAAGAAAGAAGCATTAGATCGGGTATTTTGTCCAGTTGGACTAAATATCGGTGCACAAACGCCTGCAGAAATTGGGATTAGTATCCTTTCACAGTTGATTTTAAAGAGAGGGGAAAGAACCTATGAATAATATAGAGGAACGCCTTTTTCATTGGAATGAAAAAAGCATTCTGTGGTATCAAAATGCTGCCACCTATGGGAGTTATCACGAGCAATTAGCAAAGCGTCTGATACCGCATATTGATCCTTCCAGTCGAGTATGCGATTTAGGGTGTGGCGTGGGATATCTGACAAAAGAGCTTTCTCCATTTGTGAAAGAAATTACAGGTTGCGATGCCAATCCAAAGGCGATTGAATTTTTACGACAGCAAATCAAGGAGCATCAGTTAGGAAATGTAGAAGCACTACTTGCAGATATTGAAAGAATCGATCCACCGAAAGTACCTTATGACACAGTTATTTTGTGCCTATTTGGTGGTCTTCGTAATTGTTATGATCAGGTCAGTAAATGGACGGATAAGAAGATTATTTACATTTCTTCAATCAAAGAAAAACATGCATTTCATGCGGGTGGTCGAAAAAATTCAGGTGAAACAGCGGAGGAAACCAGGGATTTTTTAGTGTCCAGAAATTTGAAATTTAATGTTGAAACTTTGAAATTACCATTTGGACAACCGTTAAAATCTATGGAAGAAGCCGTTGATTTTGTAAGGCATTATGATCAGTCCAGTACAAAACAGGAAATATATGATTACCTGAATGAAAAATTGATCATGAAACAGGAGGATGAAACTTATCCATTTTATCTTCCAAATGAAAAAAGGCTGGCAATGTTTGTGATAGAGAGGAATGGAGCGGAATGAAGTATCATATCAAACTGACCTTGTATAAAGAGGAACGAGAATATGGCTTTGGTCCTGGAACATGTGAGCTATTAGAACGTGTGGAAGTGACCAGGTCCTTAAATCAGGCTGCAAAAGATATGGGAATGTCCTATAGTAAAGCCTGGAAATCTTTAAAAAATACGGAAGAAAATCTCGGAATTCAGTTATTGATTCGCAAAGGGCCACAAGGCTCGATTTTGTCGAAAGAAGGAAGTGCTCTGGTGCGCCTGTATCAGAATGCCTTGCTGAAAGCGGAATCTGTAATTGAGCAAGAAGTCAGCGGTTCGTAAACAAAATGATTGCAGTGATTTAGGTAACTGTAATATAATCAGATTAGAAAAAAAATTACAGGAGGATTTTGTATGAAATTATTTTACAATTTGAAAGTTACCAAAAAACTATTTTTACTATATATTCCGTCCCTGATTGTGTTACTTTTAATGCTTTTTATTTATGTTTATGATACCAATGGTATTAGCGAGAGAACAAAGCAGGTTTATTATAATGAAACATATCGAAGTACATCACTAATCCTAAATGCAGACCGTGATTTTTATCAGGCAGCAGTTTCTGAAAAGGAACTCTTTTTAAGTGGAAAGCAGATTGATGAAAGCTTGAAAGAGAAACTGATTCAAGATTATGATGAAAATGTACAGCAAACAATGGATCGTGTAAAAGAAGCCGTAGAAAATTTAAAGGAGAACGAAGAACTCTATAATCAATATGTTCATAAAGAACAAAATGAAACAATCAAATCGCTTTACGATGATTTTTTATCAAATATGCAATCATGGAAAGCCTCCTATAATATTGATACTCAGATGGGAGATATAAATGCACATACGACAGCTTTTGATGGTGCACGAAATGATATTAATTATATGTCTGAGCTGCTGGATGATTATGCAAAGGACACTGCAAAGTCCATTCAGAATGATATTCGAGGAAGAATCATTCTGATTCTGGCCGTCATGGCCGTTGTTGTCATATTACTTACGATGCTTGTTCTTGTGATTGTTCGCTATCTGAAAAAAGGAATCTTAACTACTTCCAAAGATCTGAATCGTAT
>JAGOGN010000097.1 GCA_017996675.1 Lachnospiraceae bacterium
TTGTCATGCTGCCTACTTATATCAATTATAAAATGACTGGACAGCTGAAAGATTCAGCAGCAAACCAGATTGCTCATATCCCTTTTGATTATAAAAATCGTAAATGGCAGAAGAAAAATGATATTCGAAGGAAAGTGGTGGATATTCCAGAACATATGCTTTGTGAATTGGTCAATGCGGAAGAAATTATTGGAGCGATTACCTTAAAAGCAAGCGAGGAAACCGGGATTCCAGCAGGGTTAGTATTGTATGCCACTGGATCAGATAAAGGGTGCGAAACTTTGGGACTTTCTGTGATTCACAAGCATCAGGCTGCACTTTCTTTTGGAACGACTGCAACAGTACAGTTTGCTACAAAGGAATATTTTGAGCCAAAACAGTTCCTTCCATCCTATCCAGCAGTTCCAAATGATTTGTATAATCCAGAAATTCAGATTTATCGGGGGTATTGGCTGATATCCTGGTTTAAAAAAGAATTTGCTGCAAAAGAATGTGTGGAAGCAATGGAAAAGGACTGCTCACCAGAAGAAATATTAAATGCCCGATTACGTGAGGTTCCACCAGGATGTGAAGGACTAATTCTACAGCCTTTTTGGACACCAGGTGTGGTGACACCGAATGCAAAGGGCGCTATCATTGGTTTTTGCGATGCACATTCCAGAATTCACGTTTATCGTGCAATTATTGAAGGCATTGGTTTTGCGTTGATGGATGGACTTTACAGTATGCAAAAAAGAGGAAAACAGCAGATCACAGAAATATTTGTAGCTGGTGGTGGTGCGCAAAGTGACGAAATTTGTCAAATCACAGCAAACATGTTTGGACTAAACGTGAAACGAATTCAGACCCATGAAGCATCTGGACTTGGAGCATCCATGGTTGGATTTGTTGCTTGCGGAAAATATCGGAATTATGAAGAGGCAATTCAAAATATGGTTCGTGTTTCCAGTGTGTTTGAGCCAGATATGGAAGAATATGTAATTTATCAGGAATTATATCATTCTATTTATAAAAAAATTTATGGACGACTGTTACCACTATATAAAAAAATTAAAACCATTACGAGGAGAAAAGAAAATGAGTAAACCATATGTAGATTTTGAACCAAAATGGGTAAAAGAAGCAGCACCATCCGACAGTTATCGCTCTATTTTTCGCTGGGGTGATCCAAATTTTGTGAAGTACCCAAAAGAATCTTTATATAAATTGATGAAGGAAAAATTCACCCTTACGGACGATGATTTTAAAAATTATACAGGAGATATCGGACTAGATTCCGTGCAACTGGATATTCCATGCCAGTTATCTAGTGAACAGATCCAAAACCTTAAGAATATCGTGGGAGAGAATGAGGTATCTGTTCATGACTACGATCGTTTAGCAGTTGCATATGGAAAGACCGGATATGATACGTTACGTTTAAGAGAAAAAAGAGTGGACTGCGTTCCGGATGCGGTGGTTTATCCTTCTACAACTGAACAAATTGAAGAGCTTGTTCAATATAGCGTAAAACATCAAATTCCACTCTATGTTTACGGTGGCGGAAGCAGTGTGACGAGAGGAGTAGAGCCTATTAAGGGTGGAATTTCCCTTGATATGAGAAAGAACTTTCAAAAAGTGCTATCATTTAATGAAGTCGATCAAACCATCACGGTTCAGGCCGGAATCAGTGGACCGAATTTAGAAGCTGCGTTGCAAAAAGCACCAGAACTTTTTGGAGCAAAAAGAGCATACACCTGTGGTCATTTCCCACAATCGTTTGAATATAGTAGTGTTGGAGGTTGGGTTGTAACAAGAGGAGCTGGACAAAACAGTACCTATTATGGCTGTATTACGGATATCGTAATGGCTCAAAAACATGCAACTCCAATTGGAACCATTCAAACCAGCCATTATCCAAGAGAGGCAACAGGCCCGAACCTGAATCAGTTAATGATGGGTGGTGAGGGTACTTTTGGCGTATTGACGGAAGTTACTTTAAAAGTCTTTCGCTCTATGCCTGAAACCAGAAAACGCTATTCTTATATTTTTCCAAATTGGGAGATTGCACAATCGGCTGCACGTGAAATGATGCAGTGCGAAGCAGGATTTTCTTCCGTTTTTAGACTTTCAGATCCAGAAGAAACAAATCTAATGCTACGTTTATATAATGTAGATGAGACTCCATTAAAGAAAATCCTTGATTTAAGAGGATATAAGGACATGGAAAGATGCTTGTTTTTAGGTTTTTCTGACGGAGAAATGGGATATTCCAAAAATGTTGCAAAAAATATTCGCCGCATTGCAAAAGCACATCAGGGAATGAGTCTTACGTCTTATGTAACAAAGAGCTGGGAAAAAGGAAGATTTAATGACCCATACTTAAGAGATACAATGCAGGATTTTGGACTGATTACAGATACACTGGAATGTACAGTGAACTGGTCTAATATGAGCCAGGTACACGAAGATGTAAGAAAAGTTTGTCATGCATTGCCGAATACGATTGTTACCACACATATGTCTCATTGTTATCCGCAAGGAGCAAACCTGTATTTTATTTTTATTACAAAAATGAATGATGCAGAAGCATTCCGTGCTTATCATAGTACCATTCTGGATGCGATTCAAAAATCAGGAGCGGCAATGAGTCATCATCATGGAATTGGTAAGATGTTCGCTCCTTGGTTAGAAGGACAGCTTGGAAGAACGGAATATGGTATCATTCGTACATTAAAAAATTATTTTGATCCAGATTATTTAATGAATCCAGGTGGAACAATTGGATTGGATTTAAAAGAAGACGAGAAACGGTTTTTAAGAGAGGATCAAAAATAAAATGAAATTATTCATATGGATGCTACTGCTTTACTCGATTCCATTTGCCTTTTTGATGATGACTTTACTTTATTCCAAATCCAAGAAATATTATACGCTTGGAAAGACTTTAGCCAGCATCGGATTTATTGTGGTAGCTATTATTAGTGGATTTAAGGGGACTCATTTGATTGATATATGGCATACCATGCCTGCTTTTCTACTGTGCCTGACAGGTGATGTCTTACTAGGAGTCTACAATCAGAACAAACATAAAGAGTATTTTTTGGCCGGATTATGCGTATTCCTTTGTGGTCATATTGGTTTCTTCCTTTCGTTTGCGAGAATGAAAGGAGTGGTAGCCTGGGAGCTGTTAATACCAGTTTTGGGTGTGATGCTGACGCTCTGGATGGAAAAAAGACCTGGTATGAATACAGGAAAATTGAAGTTTGAAATCCTGATTTATTCCTATTTTGTCACACTGTTACTCACAAAAACAATCTTTATGTTGATAAAAGAATTATCCGCAGGAACGTTGATGTTGGCAATTGGCGCAGGATTATTCTTGATTTCGGATGTTCTATTATTATTCCTGAATTTTTATAAAAAAAGATTCATGACGCTACATGTTCTAAATTTAATAACATACTATTATGGTATTTTCCTAATGGCAGCTAGTTTTCAATTTTTTTCTTAAGAGGTGAATAAAATATGAAGAAATTAGTGGAAGAACAACGTGCTTTTTTTCAAACAGACATTACGAAATCAATACAGTTTCGTAGAAATCAACTAGAAAAGTTGTATCATGCGATCCAAAGTTCGGAAAGTGAAATTATGAAGGCTTTAAAGCAGGATTTAAATAAATCCGAATATGAAGCATATTTGACAGAAATAGGGATTGTTTACTCTGAAATTAAAACGGCAATGCGCAATTTAAAAAAATGGACCAAGCCAGTGCATAAGAAAACAGGAGTTGCTAATTTACCTGGAAAAAGTTTTACGATGTATGAGCCATATGGGGTTGTGTTGATTCTTAGCCCATGGAACTATCCGTTTCAGCTAGCACTTGCTCCCCTTGTGGGGGCAATTGCAGCAGGAAATTGCTGCATCTGCAAATGTTCTAAGAGCAGCCCTCATACCTCTGCTTTGATTCGCAGAATCCTTTCTGAGGTGTATCCGGCAGAATATATCAGCTGTGTCGATCAAGATGTTTCATATGAGGAAATTTTATCGAATCAATATGACTATATTTTCTTTACAGGAAGTGCTCGAGTTGGAAAAGTAGTAATGGAAGCGGCAAGTAAGTTTTTAACACCTGTTTCATTGGAATTAGGCGGGAAGAGTCCTTGTTTTGTAGATCGAAGCGCTAATTTAAAATTGACAGCAAAACGCCTGGTATGGGGGAAACTGCTAAATGCTGGTCAGACTTGTGTGGCAGTGGATTATGTTTTGGTAGATAATCACGTGAAGGATCAACTCATCAAATTCATGAAACAGTATGAAAAAGAAGCTTATGGTAATTTATGTGAGAATGACTCGTATCCTAAAATTATATCGGAAGAACATTTTAATCGATTAAATGGTTTGATTGAAAGAGAGCCAGCTAAAATAGGCGGAGAGAAGAATGAGGAAACCATGCAAATTAGTTTTACCATTTTTCCAAATGCTTCCTTTCAGGATGAAATCATGCAGGATGAAATATTTGGACCTATTTTGCCGGTGATTGGATATGATTCTCTTGACGAAGCGTTATATCAGGTGAGACGTAGGCCAAAACCATTGGCATGCTACATGTTTAGCACCAGAGAAGAATACTTTTCTAAAATATGCAATCAGATTTCTTTTGGAGGAGGATGCATGAATGATGTCATTATGCATCTGGCAAATCATCATTTGCCATTTGGCGGTGTAGGGAATAGTGGAATGGGAAGTTACCACGGAAAATATAGTTTTAGAACGTTTTCTCATGAGAAGGCATTGATTCGAAGCTATAACCTGCTTGATGTTCCACTGCGGTATGCTCCATTTTCAAAACAAAATATACATCTTTTAAAAAAATTCCTCTAAAATAGCTAGTCAGCCTCCGAATCGGATGATATAATGTGAGCATAAACGGAGGGGATAGAATGGGAAGATTGCTGGATATCTTAGATCGATATGATGGAGATGTAGAAGGTGTATGTGACCGTTTTTTAGGAGATGAAGAGTTATTATTGCAATGTCTTTTACAATTTGCAAAGGATCAGGGCTTTCAGTTGTTTGAGACTGCCATTATGGAGAAGGAATATCAGCAGGCATTTGAATACGCACACGGATTAAAAGGTGTGACTGGTAACCTTGGGCTTACGCCACTTTATGATGAGTTGTGTAAAGTAGTGGAAAATCTGAGAGCAGAAAATTATGGAAATATTCAGGATGATTTTTTGCTGGTCAAAGTTCAATATCGACTATGTATGAGAATGATGAAAGAAATTGAGGAAGAATTCAAATGAAATGTATATCTTGGAATGTAAATGGATTACGCGCCTGTGTTCAAAAAGGATTTATAGAACAATTTAACGAAATGGATGCTGATTTCTTCTGTATTCAGGAAAGTAAATTGCAGGAGAATCAGATTGAACTGGATTTCCCAGGATATTACCAATATTGGAATTATGCAATAAAAAAGGGGTATTCTGGCACAGCCGTTTTCGCGAAAAGAGAGCCACTTCACGTTCATTATGGAATTGGACTAGAAGAACATGATCAGGAAGGCAGAGTCATTACGTTAGAGTATGATCAATTCTATCTGGTAACTGTTTACACACCTAATTCCAAGCAGGAGCTGGAACGATTAGAGTATCGAATGAAGTGGGAAGATGATTTTTTAGCGTACATGAAGACTTTGGAAAAAAATAAGCCAGTTATTTTTTGCGGAGATTTAAACGTTGCCCATAAAGAAATTGACTTGAAAAATCCAAAAACCAATCATCGTAATGCGGGCTTTACCGATGAAGAACGTCAGAAATTTGATCAGCTTCTTCAAAATGGTTTTATTGATACATTTCGTTATTTTTACCCGGATTTAGCAGATGCTTATTCCTGGTGGTCGTATCGATTTAAAGCTCGTGAAAAGAATGCTGGTTGGAGAATCGATTATTTTATGGTTTCTGATTCTTTAATTGGACAACTAAAAGGAGCAGCAATTCATTCCCAGGTTATGGGATC
>JAGOGN010000009.1 GCA_017996675.1 Lachnospiraceae bacterium
TATATTGGACATTTGTCCATATTAAAGGAAACATGTAAATTAAGGGAGGAACCTACAAAATGTTACAGCAAGAACATGATGAACGGAACTTAGAAACCATACCGGTTGGAACTCTTGGTATCATTGCTATGAAGGGATGTACTGATTCTAGCGTTGTGATTGACGCCTATCTGAAAAAATGGAGAACAGCCAGAAAACATGACCACGAAAACGACATTTCTTTTAAGGGTTATGTAAGAGAGTCTTATTTGATTCCTACATCTACACCTCGATTCGGCTCAGGTGAAGCTAAAGCAACCATCCAAAAATCCGTAAGAGGTTACGACATTTTCATCATCTGTGATGTAACAAATTACAGTCTGACCTACAAATTATGTGGTAATATCAATCGTATGTCACCAGACGACCATTTTCAAGATTTGAAGAGAATTATCGCAGCAATCGGTGGTAAAGCCAGAAGAGTAAATGTTATTATTCCTTTCTTATATGAGGGAAGACAACATCGCAGAAGTGGAAGAGAATCCTTAGACTGCGCTCTCGCTCTCCAGGAATTAGTATCTATGGGTGTTGATAACATCATCACTTTTGATGCACACGATCCACGCGTTCAAAATGCAATTCCTCTTCATGGATTTGAAACCGTTACTTCTTCTTATCAATTTATTAAGGGAATTTGTAAGCATGTAAAAGATTTATATTTTGATAACGAACATATGATGGTTATTAGCCCTGACGAAGGTGGAACCAGCCGTGCTATTTACATGGCAAATGTTTTAGGCCTTGATATGGGTATGTTCTATAAACGAAGAGATTTCTCTCAAATCATTGATGGACGTAATCCAATTGTTGCTCATGAATTTCTTGGCACCTCTGTAGAAGGAAAAGATGTATTAATTATCGATGACATGATTTCTTCTGGAGATAGCATGATTGAAGTTGCTACCGAGTTAAAGAAGAGAAAAGCAAATCGTATTTTTGTTGTTGCAACTTTCGGATTATTTACAAACGGACTAGAACGTTTTGACCGTGCTGTAGAACAAGGTCTAATTTTCAAAGTGGTAACGACTAACTTAACTTACCAAACAACTGAATTACTCAACCGCGAATATTACATCAGCTGTGATATGAGTAAATATATTTCTTATATTATTGATACACTGAATCACGATGCTTCCATTAGCGATTTGTTAGATCCTTATGAACGCATTGAACGGTTAATTGGTCAGTACAGAACTGAACAGCTGGAATCAAAATAAATACAAATGATTTTTCACACGTTATTTATGCTTGGAGGCGTAGGTAACGATTCGTAATGAAAAAGAGAAAGGACGGGAGTGTCTTCTTACAAATCGAATGATTTGTAATGAAAGCACTCCCGCCTTGCTATTTCATTTCTAAAATTTTCAATTTTTTTAATTCTATACTTTGCATCCAGATTGCAATTCCTAAAGTAATCAAATCAGCTATTGGTTGTGACATCATTAAACCTTGAAGACCCAAAAACTGAGTAAAAATTGCTAAGACTGGAATCAACACTAGCCCCTGCCTTGCTGCCGCAAGGAAACTAGCTTGCACCACTTTTCCCAAATTCTGCATCATCATATTACTAATTACAACCCAACTGGTAAGAGGGAGTGTTAACGCACAATATCGTAAAGTAGTTGCTCCAATTTCAATTACTTTTGTATCATTTGCTCGAAACAGTTGTATTAAATTTGGTGCGGCAAGAAATGCAATCGCCCCAATAATGGTTAGTGAGAGAAAACTGATTTTCACACAAAACCAGAATGCCTGTCTTACTCTCTTATAGCATCCAGCTCCATAATTAAACCCGCAAACTGGTTGAAATCCTTGGCCAAATCCAATTACTGCGGATGAAGAAAATACAATGATTCGTTGCACAATGGAAATTGCTGCAATTGCAACATCTCCATAAAGTCCCGCATATCGATTCAGGCAAATTGTAGAAATTCCAGTCAATGCCTGACGCATCAAAGAAGGAAGTCCTCCTCGAATGATTTCTTTCCCAAAATGAACGCTTGGTTTGAAATTTGACATTCGAAGTCGTATGTTACCTCCTTTTGTAGTCCCGTAATATAAAAGACAAAAAGAAATCAGCTGACTGATAATCGTAGCCAATGCCGCTCCTTTTATTCCCATTCGAAAAGCAAACATAAATAAAGGATCCAAAAAAATATTTGTTACAGCGCCAACTGTCAGACCAATCATTGCATAAAAGGCATTTCCTTGAAATCGCAATTGATTATTCAAAACAAGAGAAGCCGTCATATACGGCGCTCCAATTAAAATCACTCCTAAATAATCCTTTGTATAGGGTAGAATGGTTTTCGTGGATCCTAAAAAAACAGCTAATGGTTCCAAAAAAAGTAAGCCAAAAACTGCTATCAACAACCCGCCAAATAATGCAAAAACAAATCCTACCATCGCCATTTGTGATGCTTTTCTGCTCTCTTTTTTACCTAGCATAAAAGAGATGTAATTACCTGATCCATGGCCAAAAAAGAAACCAGTTGCCTGTATCACTGTCATGAACGAAAATACGATTCCGACTGCACCTACTGCACTGGTATTAATTTTTCCCACATAAAACGAATCCACCATATTATAAAATGTAGTAATCAACATACTGATGATCGTTGGCAGCGCAAGTTTCAATATCAACTGATCAACTGGCTTTTCCGTCATTTCAATATATTTTTCTTGTTGTTTATCCATATTGTTCCTCTTATCCACTGCTCTTTCAAAAAAAGAATATCACACTTTCTCCCTTTACACAAGTTAGATACATACTATATAATAGCAAGTGAAAGAAAAGGAGAATATCATGAAAAAACAAGAACTAAAAGGCGCAAGCCTCTTATTTATAGCTGCCTTATTTTGGGGCACAACATTCGTAGCACAAAGCCTTGGAATGGATTACGTCGGTCCTTTTACCTATCTATGGGCTCGTTCCATTGTTGGAGGAATTGTATTGATTCCCGTTGCACTCCTCTATCAGCGTTACTCTGACAATGATCATCTTGATCAATCCGATTTATTGAATTCCAAAATAGCACATAAAAAATATCTTCTATATGGCGGAATCATTTGCGGCATCGTTCTTTTTGCAGCAAGTGCCCTTCAACAATTTGGAATGCTTTATACCAGCGTTGGTAAAACCGGATTTATCACTGCACTTTACATTGTTATTGTTCCAATTATGGGAATCTTTTTAAAAAAGAAATGTGGCATCAACGTTTGGATCAGCGTATTAATCGCAATTGCGGGACTCTACCTTCTTTGTGTGAATGAATCATTCTCTATTTCCAAAGGAGATCTTCTTGTTTTCGCATGTTCCATTCTTTTTGCTACTCATATCATTGTAATTGATCACTTTTCGCCAAAAGTAAATGGAGTTTTACTCTCCTGCATTCAATTCTGGGTGTGTAGCGTTTTTTCCGGTATCGCAATGTTCCTTATCGAAAAGCCAACAGTTGCTTCCATTTCCAGTGCCGCAGGTGCAATTCTTTATGCCGGTATCTTTTCTTCCGGCGTAGCTTTTACCTGCCAGATTGTTGGCCAAAAACATGTAAAACCAGCAATCGCTGCATTGATCATGAGTTTAGAATCGGTGGTTTCCGTTCTAGCAGGATGGCTGGTTTTACATGAAACTCTTAGTACAAAAGAACTTATTGGTTGTTTGATTATGTTCTGCGCAATTATTTTTGCTCAGATTCAGCTTCCATCAAGAAAGCAATTGAATTAAATCTTCTGGTGTGTCTGCAATTGCAGATGCACCATTTTTTTCTAAAAAATCTCTCGACTTAAATCCCCAACTAACACTAATACTATCCAGACCGCTTTGATGTGCCGTTTGAATATCCACTTCGGAATCTCCGATATAAACTGCCTCCCGTGGAGTTATTTGTAGTTGATTTAATAAGTATTCCACTTCATCTTTTTCCGGCTTTTTTCGAATCCCCCTAAAAGGATCTTCTCCAATTGCTAGATCGATCAGCTGACCTAAATGTTCTTTCCACAACTTTTGAACCAGCTCATTTCGTTTATTCGAAGAAATTGCCAAAAGCAATCCCTTCTTTTTCAGTCCCTTTAGCATCTCTTCTATTCCATCATACTTCACAGTATGATCGTTACAATGTTCGCCATAATATTCCAGAAATTCTTCATAAAGTTGATCTAGTTTGTCCTGTTGGCATGATTGCGGAACACTTCTCTCCATTAATTTATACAATCCATTTCCAACATAGGAACGGATCTGATTCATTGTCTTTTCCTCAAAAGAATGTCTCTTTAATATAACATTGACACTCTCCTTTAAATCCACCAAAGAATCCACTAATGTTCCATCTAAATCAAAAATACATAGCTTTTTCATTCATTATTACCACTTTCTTTTTGAAACTTCGCTTTCATTCGATACATTTCTTCGTCGGCAAGTTTAAAAGCATCCTGAATGCTGTCTTCCTTGCTTCCCGAATACTGTGCGTATCCACAGGCAAGGATCTGTTGTGGATATTTTCCAGCTTCTTTTTTTGCAATTCTTTTGCTTTCTATTGCGATTTTCTTTAAAATCAAACGTGCCTGACTATCTTTCATAGGAGGACACAGTACACAAAATTCATCTCCACCAATACGATAAATAGTTCCGACCTCTTCCATACAGCTCTTTATGATCTCTACTGCTAGCAAAATATAATAATCACCTTCGGAATGTCCATATCGATCGTTGATTACCTTCAGACGATTCATATCGAACATAAAAATCGTAACAGCTTTATGATTATCATAGATAGACATACTTTGTTGAAAACTCTTTCTGTCACGTACATCCGTCAACGGATCGAATTGAAATCCTCGTTGCTTTAAGAAAAAGTAATAAAGTAATAGTCCAATTGAAAAGCACGGCCAAATGAACAAAAGCTTCGGTAACGGTATTTGCACTACACTACCAGCCAGAATAATTCCTAATAGCCAGAAAAGATAGGCGCATTCTTTTTTATCATAACGTTCCTGGTTTTTCTTAATCAGCACAAGAAATAAAAATGCACCATATAAAGAAAAGATTGGACAAAGGAAAAAAAGTTTCCCTCTGTTGTACTGAAATTCTCCCGTTACTGCAAATATCCATTCTGTCCAGATACTTGCAATGCAAATTACACCCCATATTACCAGTGGCAATCCTCTTAACATGCTTTTACGTCGATCTTTCTTTTCGCACAATACAGCAATCTTCACACTAATAAAAGGAGTAATTGTAAATCCAAGTACCTGTATCCACTGAAAGATCCATTTCCCTACTTTTGGTTTTGCAATTGGAAAATACACACTTGCAATTTCCAATAGGATTACTAAAAAAAGAAGGCAGGCCAAAATTTTTAAATCTTTTTTCCTTGTCCTTTCAATTCCTCGGTCTGACATCACAAAATATATAACCGCTGATAAAATAACCAATCCCAATAAATCGGGTCCAATCATCACTAAAAACCATTCCATTGATTGTCCTCCTTTTCACATGAAATACCATTCTTATGAAAAAAGCACTCCGAAAAATCGGGTGCCCATTAAATTTGCTTCGTTAAAATCGATGCGACAAGATTCGAACTTGCGACCTCTGCGTCCCGAACGCAGCACTCTACCAAACTGAGCCACGCATCGATAAGACAATAAAAAATATAACATATTTCCATTCTTTTGTCTAGATTATCTCTTTTGTAGTAAGGCTTTGTGGGGTAAAAACATGAACCCATTTTCCAAAATTAACCATCAGAAAAGCAGGTATACATTTAAATAATTGATCCGCATTTAACATCGCGATTACATAAACTGGCGGTAATTTCCAAACAAATGCAAATAGATAAGAAAGCGGTAACACAATGCCCCAAATGCTAATCGTATCCGTTGCCAAATCAAACCTCGTAGATCCACCACCTCTGATAATTCCGGTAATTGTAGGATTTTCATAAGCCGATCCTATACAGGTTATACATAAAACTAAGATAAAAGAATTTGCCATTTGTCTTGTCGCTTCGGATATATCATAAAGTCCCAAAACAGGATTACGTAAAAGAAAGAGGAATATGCTTGTAGAAATTCCAATCAGTAAAAAAATGAATTGCATTGTTCTTGCATATTCCTTTACTTTCTTAAAATCTCCTCTTCCAATCGTCCTGCCAGTGATTACGGAAGCAGTCGAAGCAGCACCATTCATCGCGGATTTTAACATCATCAATAATGTTGCTGCTATACTGTTTGCTGCAATCGCCGCAGGTGTCAGATGACCTAGAATAACCGTTTGCATCGCAGTAGACACACCCCATAAAATGCAGACAAAAATAACCGGAGTACTAATTTTAAAATAGTCGCGGACCAGTTTTCTATCCAAATGAAGATAATCTTTCAAACGGAGTTTTAAATTTTGTTCTTTTTTAACAATATAAAGTAGAACACAACCAAACTCAATCATTCGAGCAATTAGAGTTCCAATCGCTGCACCTTTTACTCCCATTTCTGGGAAACCAAATTTACCAAAAATCAACATATAATTTATGGTGCAATTAATTCCCAATGTCAAAATGGAAAGGAAAAAGGCAATCTTTACCGTTTCCACTGTTCGAAGCGCTGCCAATAAAATATAACTCATTCCGAAAAATAAATAACTAAAACGAAGTATCGAAAGATACGCACTACCTTCTACAATTACCTGATGATTATTGGTAAATATACCAATTACTCCCTCAGGGGCAAGTGACACAATTCCAAAAATAATGAGAACAACAACCATTGCAAACCGAACTGCAATCGATGTTATTTTATATACCGGTTCCATTTGTTTCCTGCCCCAATACTGACTGGCAAGAACAACAAGACCATCACCCACTCCTAAAATAATTTGCTGTAACAAAAACTGAACCTGATTCACGGTTGCAGCTGCAGTAAGAGCCGTTTCGCTATATGCACCAAGCATAATATTATCTGCCATATTTACACTTAACGTTACTACATTTTGCAATACCAGCAAAAAAAATATTTTAAAAAAATCTCTGTAAAAGGCACGGTCTTTCGTTAACACAATTTATTCTCCAAATACTGCTTTATAGTCTGCCTGAAATTTGTCGATTCCCTGAGTTGTTAATGGATGTTGAATCATTTGCGCAATCACCTGAAATGGTACTGTTGCAATATCTGCACCTGCCAACGCGCAATCTGTTACATGCATTGGGTGACGAACACTTGCGGCAATAATTTCTGTTTCAATACCATGAATCTGAAAGATCTCTGCAATGGTAGAAATCAATTCCACTCCTGGTGTGCTAATATCATCTAATCTTCCAAGAAATGGAGAAACATAAGTTGCTCCTGCTCTGGCAGCTAACAATGCCTGGTTTGCTGAAAATACCAGTGTCACATTGGTTTTAATTCCTTCACTGTTTAATACTTTTACTGCTTTTAAACCTTCTGCTGTCATCGGAATTTTAACAATCATATTTTTGTGAATTTTAGCGATCTCTCTGCCTTCAGCTATCATTCCCTGTGCATCTACGGTTGTAGCTTTAACTTCTCCACTAATTGGTCCGTCAACAATCTGAGCAATTTCACGAATAACTTCTGTAAAATCTCTTCCTTCTTTTGCAATTAAGGATGGATTTGTAGTTACGCCACAAATCACTCCCATATCATTTGCTGCTTTTATGTCTTCAACCTTTGCTGTATCAATAAATAATTTCATCCTAAATCCTCCTCTAGACTAATTTCCTTCCCTATTCTAACATAGGGCAATTAATATGGCAAGAATTCCAATGGAGTCAATCCCGAATGGATTTCGGTCATAAACCGATTCCAGATTTTTGCTGGAAAGGTTCCTCCCTGTAATTCCGACAACTCTTTTGGCATATCGCATCCAACCCAGACGCTTGTTGTAAAATAAGGTGTGTAGCCAACGAACCAACCGTCTTTATTGTCATTGGTCGTTCCCGTCTTTCCGGCGCTTTGCATCCCAGAAACTCCTAGTCCAGCAGCAGTACCTCTTGTAAGCACTCCTGTCAGTACATTCGTCATCATTCGGGCTGCACCTTGTTTATAGACGACTTCTTCTTCCATCGCAGTTTCTATCAGCTTTTTCCCCCAGGCATCTTCGATTTGTAGGATGCAGGTTGGATTGCGGTAAATTCCATCATTGGCTAACGTTTCATAGGCTGCAGCCATTTCTAATGGAGACACTCCGTGAGTCATTCCTCCCAAAGCTGTCGGTAATCTATAATCTTCCTTATCCAATCTGGAAAAATGCATTTTCTCCAGATATGACAGCCCAACTTCAGGTGTTAAATCACCAAACAATTTCCATGCAACTGTATTTTTCGAAAATTCTACCGCCTCACGAAGTGAAATTGCTCCTTTATAAGATTTTTGAACGGGACCTCCCTCCACTGCTTCATCCACAACCTGAGAATCCGGTGTATATCCTCGTTCTAGAATCGGTGTATAGACAACTAATGGTTTGATGGAACTACCTGGCTGACGAAAACTTTGGTACGCACGGTTTAGCGTATAGCCTTCTAAATTCTGATTGCGCCCGCCTACAATTGCCTTTACATAACCTGACTGATTATCAATGCAAACGGCAGCCCCCTGAAGTTGAAATATTCCCTGAGTACTTTTTTCGTCGAAAGATGACAAGCTCTCGTCCACAAAAGTCTGTAACTTTTCCTCCATGGAAAGATCAATCGAGGTATAAATCCGATATCCGGCTGTATAAAGACTTCTTCTACTCTCTTTGTAACTTGTTTCGTAGTCATTCTGATATTGTTCTTTTTCTTCTAAATTCTGAAATTCTGTTTTAAAAACAAATCCCTTCTTCGCCATGATTGCTTTTGTAGCGCATTCATATACGTAGGTTTCTACATAATCATTTTTCTTTTTTTCAGGAACTGTTAAGATGATGTCTTCATTTTTCGCTTCAAAATATGTTTTTTCATCAATTAATTCGTCTTGGAGCATTCCATACAAAATGCGATCTCGCCGTTTCAACGTATTTTCTTTTTTTAAGGTTGGACTATAGAGCGTTGGGTTGTTAGGTATTGCACACAAAAAGGTAGCTTGTGAAAGCGTTAACTGAGATGGTTCCTTGTTAAAGTACCCCTTAGACGCTGCCGCAATTCCATAATATCCATTTGCAAAATAAATATTGTTAAAATAAAATTCCAGCAATTCATTTTTGTCGTATAGTTTCTCCAGTTCCAAAGCAATATACATTTCTTCAACCTTACGCTGCCAGGTCTTCTCTGTCGATAAAAAAACTGTTCTAGCTAATTGCTGTGTAATCGTACTTCCGCCTTGAGATACTTCTCCATCACGAACCATTGCTATTGCTGCACGCAAGATTGCCTGAAAATCAATTCCATGATGACGGTAGAATTTTTTATCTTCTACACTAATCATTGCACTGATGAACGAACTTGGAATTTGGTCGTACTTTAAATAATAAACATCCTTCTCACCACTCAAGGTTGCGATCACCTGTTTGTTACAATCATAGACGATTCCTGTTTGAACTGCACAAAAAGTAGCTTCGGAAGATTGGTGTACCTTTTCCAAAGCTTCAGTTTGTAACTTCTTTATATCCTTCGCATAGCCACCATAATAATAGTAGGCGAGTGCACCTAGAACGATGAACATTAGCAACAATTGTATTCTAACAAAAATCCAAAAGCCTCTGTATTTTTTCTTCTTTTTTTTCTTTCTTGCCATTTTAACCTCTGGGTTTTCTTTTTATTTTACTTCTAAAAAAAAACATTGTCAATTTGCCTTGTTTTCTGATGCTAAATGGGGTATCCTATCACTGAACATTTTATAAAAATTTAATAAAAGGGGTTTATTTTCGCATGGAAAAATTAGTACCAAAACTATTTACTTGTTTAAAGACTTATTCTAAGGAACAACTTGTAAAAGACATCATCTCCGGCATCATCGTTGCCATCATTGCATTGCCACTTTCCATTGCTCTTGCACTTGCATCTGGCGTTACTCCCGAAAAAGGAATCTATACCGCAATTATTGCAGGTTTTGTGATTTCATTTCTTGGAGGTTCAAAAGTACAGATATCTGGTCCAACCGCTGCATTTGCAACGATTGTAGCTGGAATAGTCGCTCAGTATGGAATGAACGGTCTGGTCCTTGCAACAATCATGGCAGGGCTCATCCTTATTCTAATGGGTCTGTTTCGTCTTGGCAATCTCATCAAATTTATTCCTTACACTATAACAACAGGCTTTACTGCTGGAATCGCAGTTACGATTCTAATTGGTCAGATTAAAGATTTTTTGGGTCTTGCAATTCATTCAAAAGAGCCATTAATCGAAACTACCAGTAAATTACTTGCTGCTTTTAAAGCAATCAATACTTTGAATTGGCAAGCACTGCTTATTGGCCTCATTAGTATCGCAATCCTAATTTTATGGCCTCGTTTTTTTGCCAGAATTCCTGCGTCTCTAATTGCAGTAATCGTTGGAATACTCTGCGTAAAATTTTTACCTTTAAAAGTCAATACGATTGGAGATTTGTATCAGATTTCTAGAGATCTTCCAAGTTTTCATTTTCCTGCCCTATCAATTCGAAATATAACCGCAATGCTACCAAGCGCTTTTACAATTGCAATTCTAGCTTCCATCGAATCTCTGCTTTCTTGTGTGGTATCGGATAGTATGATCAATGGAAAACATCGTTCCAACATGGAATTAATTGCACAGGGTGCAGGAAATATTGCCTCAGCGCTCTTTGGTGGAATACCAGCAACTGGCGCAATTGCACGAACTGCAGCAAATGTTAAAAACGGAGGACGCACCCCAATTTCTGGTATGGTACACTCTCTTGTTCTTTTACTCATTCTTGTTGTATTAATGCCTTACGCAGCACTCATTCCAATGCCAACCATTGCAGCTATTTTGTTTATTGTTGCTTATAACATGAGTGAATGGAGACAATTTGTTTCTCTACTGAAAAAATCACCAAAAAGTGATATCACGGTTTTAGTTGTAACATTTTTGCTCACCGTACTATTTGACTTAGTTGTTGCAATCGAAATCGGTCTTGCCTTAGCTGTTGTCTTATTTATGAAGCGTATGAGTGATGAAACTGAAGTTGCAGGCTGGATTTACGCAGATGAGGAAGAAGATGCAGATTCTCTTTCTCTTAGAACGGTTCCAGAAGGAACTTTCGTTTATGAAATTACCGGACCACTGTTTTTCGGAATGACTGACAAGATTTTAAATATTACTTTGAACGAGCAGGACCACTGTTTGATTTTGCGAATGCGTGGTGTAAATGCCTTAGATGCTTCCGGGTTACACGCTCTCGATAAGTTATTTGAATCCTGCAAGGCAAAAGATATTTCCCTCATTCTTGTGCATGTCAATCCGCAGCCTATGAAGGTGATGGAAAAGGCTGGATTTATCGATAAAATCGGTTCTTCCTCCATTCAACCACACATCGATGATGCACTTTCCTTTGCTGAAACATTGGTTGCTCGCACACAGAAAAAGAAAAAAGGCGCTTTATCAAACATCTACTAAAAAAACAACCCAGTATCTTCATTTCTCATGTAGAAATAAAGGATACTGGGTTTTCTTTATTCTTCTTTTAGGTAAGATTCATATGCTTGTAAATTACGCTTAATTAAGTCTGCTACATCTAGCTTCTGCGGGCACAGCTTTTCGCATCGCTTACAGCGAATACAATTCTTAATCGCTTTCATTATTCGCTGGTATTCTTCTGTTTTATAATTTTCTTCCGGATGTTCTTGTATCCAATCCATCATTTGGGCACACTGATCGATCTCAATCCAAGCAGGACAAGGGAGACATTTCTTACACCCATCGCATTTATCCATTATTTATCCCCTTCCATCTTATCCATAAAACGCATCTTTCCTTCTTCTTTGTTTGCATCTTCTTTAAAAAATCCAATTTTCTTTTCTTGCTTTGTAAGTATATATTTACAGGTAGGACAAAGCTCTCCAAATGCCACAATCTCTCCACATCTTGCACAATGTCTTGCCAAGACCTTTGTCGTGTCTTCTTGTTTATATTCTATTCTACCATCACGAATCCATTGCTTCACTCTTCTAAGTGGCAAATCAAAATGCTTTGCCACATCATGTTCTGTTACATCGTTTTCTCGAATATACATTTTTACTTCACGAAAAAGTTCACTTTCGATGCAATTGGGGCATATTTCGAATCCATAATCCTCAGGCAATAATTTTTTGCATACTGCACAATACTTATAATTATCAAAAAGGGATGCTTCTTTAACCATATTATCCTCCTTATCAAGGGGGTTTCCCTATTACTAAAAAGTATACAATAAATAAAATCCTATTGCAAGTTACTGCAATAGGATTTCACACTTCTTCCTTACATCAAAAATTGAGCACAACAACCGTAAATTCCTGCATCATTACCAAGTTTAGCAATTTGAATCTCCACTTGACTGCATGGCTCAAAAACTTTCTCTTTAAAATTAAACGTAGCAAGATTCAACAAATATTCTCCTGCATTGGATACTCCGCCACCTAATACAATCATTTCCGGATCGTAAATGACAGCTAAATTGGCTAATGCTGTTCCCAGAATGTGTCCAAATTTCTCAACAACCAATACGCCAATCCCATCCTGATTCTGCGCTGCCTCAAAGATTGTTCTTGTATCTAGATGTTCCTGATCTAGAGAAGTATGAATATCTCTATATTCGCTCATCAAGTGATCTGCCATTCTACAAATTCCCGTTGCAGAAACATACTGTTCTAGGCAACCTCGTCTTCCACAATTACAATGTTCTCTTTCTTTCGGATTAACAATCATATGTCCTATTTCTCCGGCAGCGCCATGCGCACCATGAATAATATGATTCTGATAAACCAATCCTCCACCAACTCCGGTTCCTAAAGTCAGCATTAATAAACTATGCTTTCCCATTCCAGAACCAGCGTATAATTCTCCTAAAGCGGCCAGTGAAGCATCATTACCTACACGCACTGGATAATTGATCAATGCCTTTAATTCCTGTATGACATCTTTCTCTTTCCAACCAAGATTTACGCACCCATGAACGACACCAGTACTTGAGACTGGACCTGGTACACCTAACCCAATTCCTAAAATCTTTGAAGGATCCATTTGTAGCTGTTGAATTTTATGATTAATTTGTTCGGCCACGTGGGCCAATATATCGGTTCCGTGATTACTGGTATCTGTTTTAAATTCCCACTTCTCTAACAATTCACCTTTACTCGTAAACACTCCAGCCTTACAGGTTGTCCCGCCAATATCCACACCAAAAACAAAATTCTCAGCCATATCGTTACCTTCTTTCTCAGTGTCTGCATACCTCCCGGTATGCTTTGTCATCAAAATATAAATCCGCATAAATTTTCCTGGAATTAGAGCCATAACGTTCAATAATTTCTGGAACATTTTCATTTACCGCATCAAACTCCAACCCTTGGGTCAAGCACCAGTCAAGAGCGTGTTCCAACGGTTGTGAACATCTGCAGGTCCATAAGATTAATTTACTACCTCTTTGTTTCATATGTTTTAAATATTGGATTAAATCCTCATTCGCTCTACCGATCTCCGGATATCGATCCGCACATAAGGTGCCATCAAAATCTACTGCAATTATTCCGATTTCTTGATTCATCCTATGCTCCCCCTTCTTATGGATATCATTCAATAGTATCAACTATTACTATGATCATTTTATAATACTTGCTGTCCAAAAATCCGTACAAGTATTATACCATAATTATTTAAGAAAAGCAAACGTATGTTCTATTTATTCTTTATTAATGCTGATGAAATTCCACCAATCACTGTCGCCACACCCATCATAACAAAGGTAGATAAATAGGAACCACTTTTATCATAAAGCATTCCAGCAAAGGTGCTTCCAAAAGATGCAATCATCAAATTCAGGTTGATAATCGAGAGATTCACTGCATAATTTTCAGGTCCATAGAAACTATTCACAAATGCAGCATTTGTTGCTGTCACACCACCATAAACCATTCCGCAAAACACAAAGCCAATGACGAGCAGTACTAGGCTGTGTGATAAAAATGCGCCAATCATTACCAGCGTCGCCGACAGCATGATGATTCCGCCAGTAAACATGGTAACACGTTGTCCAAACCGATCAAATAAAGCCCCAAATATCACTCTTCCAATTCCATTTGCAATGGAAATCATTCCTACTAAAGTTGCAATCGTTCCAGGCGCAACCCCTTTCCCGCCTACTTCAAGGACAATGCTTCCCGCCTGCGATATCAGTGCCAGGCCAGTTGCACTTAACATAACTGCCCAAAGGAATGCAAACCAGAAAGAAGATTTACATACCATTTTACGTGCATTGATGGATTCCACTTCTTGCCCTTTCTTTTTAGCTGCCATTGGAATATTTTTCAAATCCTCTTCCTTTGGCACTACAAAAAAGAAACATCCAATCAGTAAAACAATTGTAATTACAATTCCAAACACCCGGAAAGAACTACGCCATCCATCCGCCGAAAGCGGGGTATAAGCGGTATATATTTTTCCAATCAAAAAACTTCCCATCCCAAAACCCATTAACAAAATACCTGAAATCAAGCCTGGTTTATCTGGAAACCATTTTCCCATTGTTCCTAAAACACCATTATAGGTTAATCCACTTGCAAACCCACAACATACGCCAAAAGAAAGATACAGTGTTACTAGCGTTGTCGCTTGGCTGGAAATTAAAAATCCTGCTAAAAATAAGATTGCAGCCATCAGAATATTGATTCTCACGTTTATTTTCTTTGCGAGAAGGCCTCCCACAACAGCTCCAAAACAAAAGAACATCATTACTAGTGTAAATGTAATGGAGAGCTGCGCTTTACTCCAGCTCGGATATTGAGCGGCAATTGGTGCAGACATCACACTCCATGCGTAAACTAACCCTGCAAATAGTAAAATCAATGTCCCTGCGATTACATAAATCCAACGGTTCCTTATTTTCATCAATTACTTTCTCCTCTTACCTGTTTTTTTCTGTTGTTCCTGGGATAAATATAATCCTCCAAGAATTAATATAATTCCCAAAATCATATAAATTGTAATCTGTTCTTTTAAAATAAAGAAGGAAAAAATTACAGTTACCACTGGGATTACATAAATATAAGTACTTGCAACAACTGCTCCTAATATTTCCATCGCTTTATTCCAGGTGATATAACAAATTGCACTTGAAATCACTCCCAGATACAATAAATTAAATAAATTGGAAGGAATTAGAACAGTCGCTTTATCCACGGAAAAATTTAGGAAAAAGGCACATGGAATCATGGTCACTAGTCCGTAAAAAAAGATTCGTCTTGTCAATGCAAGTGTATTTATTTTCTTTCCTCCAACCTTATGAATCGCTATGGAATAAATTGCCCAAAGAAGTGCTGCTCCAATTGCCAGTAAGTCTCCCTTTGGATTTAGTTTTAACACGGTTGCCCCACTAAAACTAATTAGTGCGATTCCAATGATGGCAACAAAAAATCCGACTATAAAATTCTTTTTCAATCGATCTTTTAATATAAAATGAGCTAGCAGTCCTGTTAATAAGGGTGCTACCGATACCAATAAACTCACATTCGAAGCATAGGTGTAAGTCAGTGCATAATTTTCCGCTAAAAAATATATGGTTACACCAGAAAATCCTGCCAGAAAAATCAAAAATTCTGTTTTGAAATCGATTAATTTTAAACGATGTGGATATATTACCCAAAGTGCAACGTAACCAATTGTAAATCTTAAAAACAAAATTTCAAATGGTGTAAAACCGGTCAACAACTGCTTTGTGGAAATAAAAGAGGTTCCCCAAACGATCGCCGTTAAAATCGCCAATATATGACCTAAAAAATGTTTACTTTTTTTCATAATCTAATCCTTTAAGAGGGTACCAGGTAATTCCCTTCTTATTCTTTCTATCATATTCTAAATAGAAGCCTTCGGAACATCCTACCTGAAAATCATAATAAGATTGTCCTGTTACAGCTTCCATGATTGCCATAATCGTTCCACCATGAACAATGAGTGCAATTGTTTCCTTTTCATTCTCCATAGTCAATTGAAAAAATGCTTGTTGACATCTTTTCTTAAATTGCTCTGGTTTCTCCCCTTCTGGAAAACCTATGGTCCCATCGGAATCAATAAATTTCTGATAAGCCACTTCCTGTTTTAGTTCCTGATAATTTTTTCCTTCATACAATCCAAAAAACATTTCACGAAATTCATATCCCTCTTCTATTTCTCTTTCAGGAAAAAAAAGAGTCGCTGTTTCTTTCGCCCGCATCAAAGGCGAACTAATAATCCTTTGAGGCGCAAAATCATGCAACGTCCTCCTGTATTCTTTCAGACTGTGTTCCTGTATTGTCAAATTAGCCAATGGTTCATCCAGAGAGCCAATATATCGGCCCTCCAGATTTCCTTTGGTCGGCAAATGCCTGATTAAAAGAATCTTCATTTTATAAATCGTAATACTTCAAAAATTCTGCTGGATGCGGAACTTCATTAATGCTTCTAGCCTCTGCACGTTTGATTTTATCCCAAACGGATAATACTCTTTCAGGGAATACTCCACCTGCTGTTAAATAATCATGGTCTTCCTGTAATGCATCTAAAGCTTCTTCTAATGATTTTGGAAGTCCCTGAATCTTCTTTTGTTCTTCTTCAGAAAGATCAAAAAGATTAAAATCATATGGACCCCATCCATTTTTACTTGGATCAATTTTATTCTTAATTCCATCTAATCCAGCCATCAAAATTGCTGCATAAGCATAATATGGATTACAAGTTGCATCTGGATTACGTAATTCAAAGCGCTTTGCATTTGGATCTTTCGCGTAAGCAGGAATACGAACAACGGAACTACGGTTTGCTGTTGCGTAACCAATCGTTACAGGTGCTTCAAATCCTGGAACCAGACGCTTGTAAGAATTGGTTGATGGATTCGTAAATGCACAAAGAGAACGCGCATGTTTACATAAACCACCAATAAAGTAATGTGCAATTTCACTTAAGCCCGAATAACCATCTTTATCATAGAAAATTGGCTGTCCATCTTTTCTTAAAAGCATATGAACATGCAATCCACTTCCTGCTTCTTTGTAAATTGGTTTTGGCATAAAAGTTGCTGTTCTTCCATCTTCTACCGCCTGGTTTTTGATTAGATATTTTGTAATCATGGTATTATCTGCCATTTTAAGCATATCATCTAATTCTACTTCGATCTCAACCTGACCAGGACCACCCACTTCATGATGCTGGTATTTCACTTTAATTCCCCATTCTTCCATCATCATACAAATCTGAGAACGTAAATTGTAAGTGATATCCTGGGGAAGATCCGCATGATACCCGCCGTGATGTGCGGTATGATAACCTAAATTCTGTGCCTCATTTTCACCAGTATTCCACTCTGCTTCATCGGTATCAATTTCAAATGCGACTCTATTTGCTTTATTTTCAAAGCTTACATGGTCGAACAAATAAAATTCGAATTCTGGTCCAATTAACATTTCATCTGCAATACCTTCTTTTTTCATATAATCAATGGCAGCTTTTGCAACGTTTCTTGGGTATTGGTCAAATGGTCTGTTCTCTGGCTCATCAATAACAAAAACATCTCCTGTCATTGTTACCGTACGAATTTCCATAAATGGATCTAAGTTAGCGGATTCCAAGTTTGGTATAAATACCATATCGCTACTTTCTACTGGTGCAAATCCGTAACTGGATCCATCAAATCCGATTCCGTATTTCATGGTATCTTCACAAAAACGATCTACTGGTATCGAAAGATGTCTCCATCTTCCATTCAGATCGATCATTTTGAAATCAATCATCTTTGCGTCATTTTCTTTACAAAATGCTAGTACTTCTTGAACTGTCTTCATCATATTCCCTCCACATTTAACTATCATATCTGCTCACCAAATGGTGTTACATTCTCCTATTTAAACCCTAGATCTGATCCAACATCTCAACTCTTCTTTGATGTCTTTCCCCCGCATAGGTTGCCCCTAACCATGCATCTAAAATGGCTTTTGCTGTTTCACTTCCTACAATTCTTGCTCCAAAAGCGATGATGTTTGCGTTATTATGCTCTTTGGTCAATCTTGCAGTTACAGGATCCGAACAAACAGCTGCTCTCACACCCTTTACTTTATTTGCAGCAATCGAAATTCCTACTCCAGTTCCACAAATTAGTATTCCTGCTTCCACTTCTTTTTCAGCAACTTTTCTTCCAACTAACTCTCCGTATTTTGGATAATCGCAGCTGTCCTTTGTATGTGTTCCATAATCAACAACCTGGTGACCAAGTTCTTCAAGATACGCAATCATTTCCAGTTTCATATCCAGCGCTGCGTGATCACAACCTATTCCTAATTTCATATGAATCCCTCCTGCTTTCTATATCATCTGTATTGTAACAAAAATCTGATTTCTTCGCAATATACGATTCATTGATAAATACAATCTGATTTGTGCAATTTTCTATAAGAAAAAAGCGCTACACGAAGCCGTAGCGCTTTCTAGTCTAAAACATGCTGGCTGCTGCCTGTGCACCTTTTGATAATGCTTCTTTATTAATTGGAATAAATTTTTCTTTCGATGCTCCAAATACTTTCTTAAAAGCTTCTAATAACATTTCCATATCAACGATACTAGCCTGATCATTTACTGCACCAAGCATAACCAT
>JAGOGN010000098.1 GCA_017996675.1 Lachnospiraceae bacterium
CAATATTTAGCGAAGAGGATGATTTATCCATTTTTACAAGGGAAAGTAAATCATTGATAATTTTACTCTCTCGATCTATTTCTGCTGCAATATCTGCCATAAATTCCCGATACAGTTCAACAGGAACGTCGTCCTGATCCAGCAAAGAATCTGCAAGTACCTTCATTGAGGTAATCGGTGTCTTTAATTCATGAGATACATTGGATACAAATTCCTGTCTAGAGTCGTCTAAAAGCTTCATACTCGAAATTAACTGATTACAAGCCTCCGATATGCGTTCGACCTCCGAACATCCTCCTACATGAATCTCACCAGTACCCAGTCCTCTTTTTTCCCGCTTGATTGCTTCTAATACACGATCAAAAGGGCGAATCCAACCTCGTGACAAAAACCAAGCCAGCACGAATACAATCACAAACACGATAATTTCCAACATATCTAGGTTTTTCTGAAAATACTGCTTATTCACTAAAATTTTATCCACAGCTACACTAACAAGCATCACTCCCAATGGCTTTTTCGAATCAGATCCCGTAATTGGCAATGCCATTTCAATGTACTGATACTCCTCGTCATAGCGGGTAATCTCTTCCCCTTTGTATGCACGAATGATTTCCTGCGCCGTAATCGTTTTTTGCTCGTCCATTCCATAAGAATCGGTAATAATCGTAAAAGTTGAATCGATGATCATTACACGTCCATCATAAAAGGATGAAAGCTGATTGATTTGCGCACCTACTACTGGTGAAGACGTATCTTCAATATACCCAGTCAACGCAATCTGATTTCCCAGCAATTTGGACTGACTGGTAATTTCAACTGTCAGTTTATCGATATGATAATCCATGTACAATTCAAGCGTTAAGATTCTAAGTAAAGTAATTGGTATCATTGCAAGGAGAATAATGGTGAAAAATATTCTGACCTTGATGCTCTTCATTTTTAATTGTGGTTTTCTAATTTTCGCCATATACATTCTCTCTATCTGTTATCCCTGATAATAATATCCGACTCCCCATTTCGTGTGAACATAACGAGGATCACTTGGATTTGGTTCGATTTTTTCGCGCAATCGACGTACATGCACATCTACAGTACGTAAATCGCCAGGATAATCTACTCCCCAAATTAATTCTAAAAGAGCCTCTCTGCTGTAAACTTTCGATGGGTGAGTAACAAAAAGTTCCAGCAAATCAAATTCTTTTGCAGTTAGATTAATGTTCTTATCGTTAATCTTCACCTGTCTGCTGTCACAATCCAATAAAATATCTCCACTAGAGATCACCTTTACTTCCTCCTTTGGAGGGGAAGAAACATCAACTCGTCTCATAATCGCTTTAATTCTTGCTTTTACTTCTAAAATATTGAATGGTTTTGTGATATAGTCATCGGCTCCATATTCCAGACCAAGAATTTTATCCATGTCATCACCTTTTGCTGTAAGCATTACAATCGGAACCATCGAAAATTCTCTGATTTGCTGACAGACTTCAAATCCATTCAATTTTGGCAGCATAATGTCTAGCAAAATCATATCGAAAGAATGATCTTTTGCTTTCTGAAGCGCTTCTTCACCATCATATGCACAGTCCACTTCCATTCCATCTTGTTCCAGACTAAATCGGATTCCTTTTACAATCAGTTTTTCATCATCAACTACTAGTACTTTCTTTGCCATTCCTTCACCTCATTTGTTTACACAAATTGCGTCTTTTATTTTTTCAAAGAGATGCTCTTTAATTCCACTGATTTTCATAATATCTTCAATCTGGGAAAATGGACCATTCTCTTGTCTATATTCCATAATCTGCTTCGCCTTTCCTTCACCAATTCCTGGCAAAGTCATTAATTCTTCCTGGTTGGCACGATTAATGTTTACTTTACTATTTTGTTGTTCTTGCATTGATTCGTTTCCATTGCTCGGTATCTGATTTTGCTGATACTCGTCTTTTGTCAGTACTTGAATCACCTGACCATCCATAGCAATCATTGCTTGATTTACACTTTCAAAAGAAGCACCTTCTAACAACCCGCCTGCTTGAGCTACGATTTGAAAAATACGATCTCCTTCATTCACCTCATAAACCCCTGGTTTTTGAATTGCTCCGGTAATTTGAATAAATATTTTCTTTTGCTTTGGTGAACTTTCTTTTGCGTTCTCTAACTTCTTTGTATTGGTCGTTGTTTCTATCTTAACTTCACTATTTTGTTTACCGCATCCAGTAACAAAAACGGCCAGGAGGATGCAACAAAGCGTCCTCCTTATCCGTCTATTTCTAATCTTCCAATTCATATCAACTAAACCAGCCTTTCCAATTTGTTAGCCGGTTTCGTTCCCCAAAATACTTTAAACGTAATTATAACATATTATTAGGATTGTGTCTGCTCAATTGCTTTTCCAATATCTGTCCGATAATATTTGTTTTCAAATTGAACCAGTTCCACAGCCTTGTATGCATTCGCACGAGCCTGTACCAAATCACTACCCAGTGCAGTGATTCCCAGAACGCGACCTCCGTTCGAGTAAATCTGTCCATCACGCAAAGCGGTACCTGCATGAAAGCAAAACAAATCTAGACAATTTTCAAAATGCTCTAATCCTTGAATTAATTTATTCTTTTCATATTCTAACGGATATCCTTTTGAAGCCAATACCACACATACTGCGGCATTGTCCTCAAATTCAATCTCGATTTGATTTAATGTTCCATCCAAACATGCATTCATAATATCCAAAATATCGGTTTTCATTCTTGGAAGGATGACCTGAGCTTCAGGATCTCCGAACCTTGCATTATATTCTAATACCTTAGGACCTTCCTTTGTAAGCATGAGTCCAAAAAACAACACACCTTTAAAGGTTCGTCCTTCTGATTTCATTGCATCAACGGTCGCCTGATAGACGTATTGCTTACAAAATTCATCCACTTCTTCCGTATAAAAAGGACTTGGTGAAAACGTTCCCATTCCTCCTGTATTGAGTCCCTGGTCGTAATCACAAGCTCTTTTATGATCCTGTGCAGAAGATAACAATTGAATATGTTCCCCGTCAACAAAGCTTAGAACCGATACTTCTCTGCCTTCCATGAATTCTTCAATTACGATTTTATTTCCAGCGTCTCCAAATTTATGTTCCATCATAAATTCTTTCACACCATCCATCGCCGTTTTTTGATCTTCACAAATCAAAACACCTTTACCCAGAGCAAGTCCATCTGCTTTAATCACAACAGGATAACTGCAATTTTCCAAATGCTCAAGTGCAGACTGGCTATCCTCAAAAGTTTCATATCCTGCAGTAGGAATCTGATATTTTTTCATTAAGTCCTTTGCAAAAGATTTCGATCCTTCAATAATAGCAGCTTTTTTGTTTGGTCCAAAAATTCTTAATCCTCGTTCGTCAAAAACATCAACAATTCCACCTACTAGTGGATCGTCCATTCCAACAATAGTTAAATCTATCTTTTCTTTTTCTGCAAAATCAGCTAAACGCAAGAAATCCATCGCGCCAATGTTAACATTCTCGCCAACCATTCCTGTTCCACCATTACCTGGTGCGCAGTACAGCTTTGTGAGATGTTTACTTTGGTTTACCGCCATCGCAATTGCATGCTCTCTGCCGCCTCCACCTATAATTAAAACCTTCATTTATTCCTCCACGATCACATGATGATCAACAATTCGAATTTTATCCTGACATAGTTTCTTAATTGCATCTGGCAGAATCACCCATTCACATTCTTCCATGACCCGCTTTTGTAATGTTTCAGGCGTATCATCTTCTTGTACCACAGCTGCTTTTTGCATAATGATTGGACCAGTATCCATTCCACAATCTACAAAATGAACCGTTGCTCCTGTAATCTTCACTCCTCGTTCCAATACTTTTTCATGTACATGGATTCCATAGAACCCTTTTCCGCAAAAAGATGGAATCAGTGATGGATGAATATTAATGATGCGATTTGGAAAATATTCAACCAAACTTTGAGAGATTTGTAATAAATAACCTGCCAAAATCACATAATCAATATTTCTGGACTTCAGTTCATTCAATAAAGCCTCGTGGAACTCATCTCTGCTTTGATACATTTTAGGAGAAATGCAGACTGCGTCCACATTTCTCCTTTTTGCTCTCTCGAGTGCATATGCGTTTGCATGATTGCTAATTACAACGCATATTTGTCCCCCAGTAATCTGGCCTTGTTCCATCTTTTGAAAGATTGCTTCCAAGTTTGTTCCACCGCCTGATACTAGAACTGCAAATCTTAGCATAATGTTACCCCTTTATCACCATCAAGGATTTCACCAACGATATATGGTGTTTCTCCTGCACTACGAATCTGATTCATGGTTTCTTCAACGTCTTCTTTTGCAACTGCAAGAATCATTCCCAATCCCATGTTATAAGTATTGTACATCATCTGATCTTCGATCTGTCCTTCTCTTTGCAACATTGAAAAGATTGGAAGTTTTGGGAACTGATTCAGTATAATTTTTGCATGCTTTCCTTCTGGTAACATACGTGGTACGTTCTCGTAAAATCCACCACCTGTGATATGAGAACATCCTTTTACACGAATACCTGCGTTTTTCACTGCAGCCATTGCTTTTACATAGATTTTAGTTGGTGCAAGTAATGCTTCACCAAGAGTCGTTCCCAACTCTTCATGATAAGTTTCTAATTCTTCTTTATTCATGGAAAAAACTTTACGCACTAAAGAAAATCCATTGGAATGAACTCCCGATGAAGCCATTCCAATCAAAACATCCCCAGCAGCGATTTCTTTTCCAGTAATCAAATCTTTCTCATCTACGATACCTACTGCAAATCCAGCCAAGTCATACTCATCTTCTGGGTAAAAGCCTGGCATTTCAGCAGTTTCTCCACCGATCAATGCTGCATTTGACTGCTTACAGCCTTCGGCTACTCCACTTACAATCGTAGCGATCTTTTCTGGAAAATTCTTTCCACATGCAATATAATCTAAGAAAAATAACGGTTCACCACCAGCACAGGCAATATCATTTACGCACATTGCTACACAGTCAATACCGATGGAATCATGTTGATCCAAGGTAAACGCTAATTTTAATTTTGTTCCAACTCCATCTGTTCCGGAAACAAGTGTTGGTTTTTCCATATGCTTAAAGCTCTCAAGAGAAAACGCTCCTGAAAAGCCTCCAATATTAGTCAAAACCTCTTTTCTCATCGTTTCCTGAACATGTTTTTTCATTAATTCTACAGAACGGTACCCAGCTTCGATATCTACTCCAGCATTTTTGTAATCCATTGTATTTCCTCCATCTATCCTTGAATAGCTCTTTATTTTTGATATTCTTTGTATCCAAATTTTTGAAGCTTCTCATCCTTTGCGAGCATTTGCTGCTTCATGTTTTCTGAATAATTTTTTAATTGATCCAGAATTTCAGGATTAGAAGTTGCAAGTATTTTCGCCGCGAGAATACCTGCGTTTGCACCACCATTGATTGCTACCGTCGCAACAGGAATACCAGTTGGCATCTGTACGATCGAATACAAAGAATCCTGACCACCTAAAGATGTTGTGTGCATTGGAATTCCAATTACTGGCAGTGGGAATATGGCCGCACACATTCCTGGCAGATGTGCAGCCATTCCTGCACCTGCGATAATAACCTTGTAACCTCGTTCCTCTGCTGATGAAGCATATTCAAAAAATACATCTGGTTCTCTGTGCGCTGAAATAATTTTCATTTCGTAAGGTATTTGAAATTGATCCAAAACCTCCGCTGCTTTACTCATGACTGACATGTCAGAATCGCTGCCCATAACAATTCCTACCATAAAGTACCTCCTATAAATTTTCTAATGGTATATTTAACTCTTCCGTTCCTGGTAAAACAAATTTT
>JAGOGN010000099.1 GCA_017996675.1 Lachnospiraceae bacterium
TTGTAAATACAGTAATTATAAGGGATTACGTGAATTTGAAAATGTATAACTAGAAATAGGAAAAATAGATATTGAATCATTATCATTTAGTAAAAATATGGACATCTATAGGACCTATTTATCGTAGAATATAAAGATGACAAGGAAATTTGCTACCTGCAATACATGTATAAAAAGTAAGGGAGGTATCAGATTAGTGGAATTACATATTTTAAACGAAACCGGAATGGTGGTTTTACTAGATGACGAAATGAGAATCATCAAACCAGTATATGACTACCTGAAATTTCAGAGACAACGTGATCGGGCTCTGAATACGATTAAGGCAAATGGGAGAGATTTAAAAATTTATTGGGATTTCTTAAAGAATGAGGGTTATGAGTTTGATGAGGTGACACCAAATTTAATCGCAGAGTTTGTGGAATATTTAAGATTGACTACAGACGAGGAGATAGCACTTTACAAGGAAAGCAAAAGATCAAACATAACTATCAATAGAATTCTTAGTACATTGCATATGTTTTATCAATTTGAAGCGGATATGCAGGAAATTGATAATCCGATGTTAAGTCATAATGTAAGCAGATCATCCAATACATTCAAGGGTATTCTTGAGCACGCAAGGACGGATAACCGAACGAAACAGTCTATTTTTAAGGTTAAGAATAGAGATTATCGAGTAAAGCTTATTTCAGAGGATGAGATACAATTGTTTATAAGCCATTTGGATAAAAGAAGGGACATACTGTTATACAAGACACTATATTTTACAGGAGCAAGAATACAGGAGGTATTAGATTTAGAAATAGAATCTGTTCCTGTTCCGGATGCGTCACAACTGATTAGATGTTTTCAACAAATAAAGTCAAAAGGGAAGAGAAGAAATCTGTATGTTCCTATGTCACTGATACAGGAATTAGATGATTTTATTTTTGAGGAAAGAAATCTTATTGATACAGACCATAGCTTTATTTTTGTCTCAGAGCAGAAAAGACAACAGGGAAAACAGCTTACCTATAGAGCTGCATACGATAAGCTAAAGAAGGTTCAGGAAGAAACGGGAACCGACTTTAACTTCCATGATTTACGGCATACGTTCTGCTCAAATTTAGTTCAGTCGGGTATGGATATCAGTATTGTTAGATTGATTATGGGGCATGAACATATTTATACAACTCAGAAATATACGCATCTTTCAGATCCATATATTGAGGATAGTCTTTCAAGGTACTGGGAGCAGAGCATACTGATTGGGGGTGGCTCTGATGATAAGTAAAAAACCAGAGGGAGATATTTGGTATATCATTGATACTGATGAGCAATCACAATGGTATGGGAGAAATTTCAAGTTTAATTTTTCATATATCTTAAATACAGAGATAAAGGAATTGTATCAAGATTATATTTGGCAGAACTATAAGGTTGGGAATAAGGTCCTACATACGTTGTACAGCGATGTGAATGTTTGCTTCAATAGATTCGTTCGTTTTGCCCAGGTGTGCAATATAAAAAATCTTAGAAATTTAACAAATGCAGATACAGAGAATTATAAATCCTATCTTTGCACATATATATCTGAGACTACAGGAAAACCGATAGCTTCATCAACACAAAAGGGATGTTTCTGCTCACTTAGATCAGTTGTGGGGTGGTGCAGAATACATAGACCGGAGGAAGTTCCTGTATATGAAATATTTACAGGAAATGAGTACTCTGGATTTACTAAAAAAGTAAAAATAGAATTTATTCCAGATGAAGTATTATGTCAGATCCATAAAGCATTGGAAACAGAAGAAAATCTATATTTGAAGTACGGAATTATAATCATGGAATCAACTGGAATAAGAATTGGAGACCTTCTCAAACTTCGAATAGATTGTATTAAGCCACATTTGATAAGCGGATTTACAATCGAATGGTTACAGCATAAAACACGAAAAATGATGTCACCTATGCCTGTAAGAAAAGAGTGCGTAGATGCAGTTGAGAAACTTATAGAATTAACTTCTGACATAAGAGGGGAAGCTGCTGAGAAAGATAAGAATACGTTAATGATACGAAGAAGCTTTAATGATAAGGTTGTGAATATCAGTAGACAAGTATTTGGTCAAGAATGGCTCGGAAAGTTTGTCAGAGTGAATAATATAAAGGATACAAATGGAGAATTCTATAATCTTACATCCCACCAGTTTAGACGAACGTTGGGAACAGATATGCTTTCAAAAGGGACAAATATAAATGTAGTCCAGCAGGTATTGGGGCATGCAGATCCATCGATTACAAAAAGATTTTATGCAGACATAAAGGACAAAGAACGTGCAGAAATATTTAAAAACGTAGGAATTATTGGAAATATCAATAATCTTAAAATGGATACATTTGATACTGCATCTGATTATGAATGGTTTATGAAAAACAAAGATAAATGCGTATCAGGATTATGCGACGGTTATTGCATGAAACCAGTGAAGGAGGGGATATGTGATCGACTTCTTAGAAGACAGAAATGTTATACTTGCAGTCGCTATATCACCACACCAGAGTATTTAGAGGCTCATAAGAAACATCTTGTAAATCTCGAAAGGCAACTTTCAGAGGGAGTTATCTATGGGGAGCATTATGCAGAACACTTCATTCCAACAATTGAGGTTCTACAAACTATTATTAGGAAACTGGAGGACTTGCAGAATGGACAATAGTATGCCAGTGCAGTTGGAAGTTATAGAACCATCTACATCGCTTGAAAAGATATGCGTTGGGAACTCCTATTTTACAGATGACACCTGGGATGTGAGAGCATTTGTGTCTGCAAAGTTTATTCAGGAGAATGAGAAGTATATCAGATTTTCATTCATCAAAAGCGATGATATGAGAAATACGGTTAAGCATTATGCGTATTATAAACTTGGAAAGATGAAGGCTAAAACGGTAGCTCATAATATTAATAGTAGTCTCCATAACTTCATAAAATACTGCACTTTAAGCGGGATAGTCAGTTTCGAGGAAATGGACTTAGATGATTATCTTGATTTTAACATTTGGCTGAAACTGGAAAAGAAAGTGTCGGTGGGTACGGGATTTAAGACCTGTCATATAGTAGAAGAAATCATACGAGTTGGTCAGATAAAAGGGTGGAAAGTGCCACAATTTAATATCCCAAAATCACAAAGTTCTTTTCAGTTGTGGTACAAGAAGAGATCACTAACAGAAAAAAATAAAACCAAACCTATCCCAGAAAAAGTATTTGATCAGATTTTATATCATGCTTTAAATGATGAAAAGATGGTACTTACTAAGGCTGGTATCATCATTCAAAGCCAGACGGGTCTTCGGATTAGCGAAGTTCTATCAATAAAAGAAGGATGCGTTAAGACAACAGCAGATGGATATGATTATATGGAGGTTCTGCTTGGAAAAACTGAAAAGGGAGAGCCTATTCTACACAAAGTATTTATCAATGACGTTGTGAAGAATACCATTTATGAACTGGAATTAGCTACCGAGTCGCTACGTCGAAAAAGTGGATTAAAAGAGTTATTTTTGCAACAATATGGGGAAAATATCTCTGTGGTAAAAAGCAAAAGTTGGCCTGATAGACGGCTTTCACTTTTTATAGAAAGATGGGATATTCGAGGCGAAGATGGAGAACTGTATCCTTTAAAATCACATCAATTTAGAGCGACATTTGTGAGAGAGCTAATAAAAAGGAAAGTCCCATTAGCTATGATAATGAAGCAGTATTCTCATGTATCTATTGAGATGACAGCGCATTATCTTACACTCCAAGAGGATGAAGTTAAGGAAATATATGCTGATATGATTTTAAACCCAGAGGTAAGGATCGCCGGACTTAGAGCAAATGAAATCAAAGAAAAGCTAGGAATCATGTTTCGTGGAAAAACAATAGGCGAGATAGATGAAATAATTTCAAATCTAGCGAAATCCATGAGTTTTAATACATTACCTACAGGAGTTTGTTTGTATGACTTTAGACGAGGTAATTGTTCGGATGGTGATGGATGCTTCTTTTACAATTGCCCGAATTACATCACTGAAGTTCAGTTTTATCCTATTCTGAAAGCCGAGTTAGATATGATGGAAAAAGAAATGGAGCGTCTAAATGCATTAGGACAGCGTCCTGCATATCAGGTACAGGCAGTGAAACACAAATATTTAAAACCACTGGTAGAAAGCTTGGAGGCACAAATAAATGGAAAATAAAGTATCGAATAGCCAGCTTGCTGGTATTAAAGCACATGCTAGAGCTAGAAATAATGAAACCATTAGTAAGGTAAATGTAGCCATAGATAAACTTAAGAAAAAGGGTAAGGGCATAAATTTTGAAAGTGTAAGTAAAGAAGCTGGAGTATCAAGAGCAACTCTTTATAATAATGATCAATTAAAAGAACGTATCTTAAGTCTAAGGGTAATGGCAAAATCTAGCAGTACAGATGATGTAGTTGAAGTGGAAAAAGACAAAATGAAGTTAAAGGATGAACGGATTGTGGCACTTCGTGATCGAATAAAACAATTGGAGGAAGATAAAAGAAAACTGATCATTCAACTAGTAAACTATGAAGAACTTAAATCAGAGAATGAGCGCCTAAAAAGGCGATTAGTAAAAGTGGAATAGTTTAGAGGTGACGTGGTGGACGGTATTCGATGAAACGGAAGTTAAAAAAGCTGATTTATCAACTCATCCGAACGTATAATACAGTCCACTACTAAAAATAAATCATGATATGTACGGAGGTGGATGGCATGAAAAGGGTATTGTTTAAAATTATATTACCAAGCATATTGCTTGTTTTTTGGATTCTAACTTGTTATTCCATCTGCAATAAGCCAGAGGGATTAGATACGTTTCAACTTTGGTTATTTGTAGGCTTCCCATATGGCATACGAAAAATGAGTATGTTCCTGATACCAAAGGGCTACGGTATTTCTGGTAGTATTGGAGTATTTGCTTTAAATGCTATTATTGGTGGTCTGATAGGTGGAATCGTAGTTATATTTAAAATAATGGGTATTCTGTTAGAAATTTTCAAAATCATATTTGAATATGTTTTAGAAAAAAACGGAAGGTTAATAAGAATACAGTCAGATGAAGTATAAATATAACTTCTGGACACAATGTCTAAAAGTAAACTGAATATAAATCGGAGTAATCCGTACCAGGGAGCAGTCAAATTGTCATGGCTGCTCTTTTCGTATCAAGAAAATGGAGGATAAAAAAATGGAGTCTATGAGAGATATGAACCGTGTCATCGAGAGGGAAATTCAAAAGGGGAGTTGTCCCTTACGTTTTGAACAAAAAGGATTTGGAGAATATACCTATAACGATATTTCTTCTAAAGAAAAACTTACGGAAGTGTTATCTTATCTTCTTCGAATAGGAGAATTTGAGAATTATGCAACCAAAATGGTAATGTCAAATGTCTATATGGATATTAAATATTGCAAGCAGGAATATCACCGCACACATACCGCATTAGAACGAAAGAAAATATATGCAGCTATTTTGCGTTCCACCAAGAAACTAAATCCAGAATATGAAGGAAAAGTCTATTTGGAAACGGTGAAATGCTTTTTTACAGTACCACCTGTGGAACGAGAAAAATGCAAAATGACATTTCAAGGGGAAGATGCAATAGGAATGATTTTGACCAAGAAACATATTCTGGCATTATTTACCCATTGCCTTGTAGCCCGTGCATCAGATGGAGGAGAACCGTATACAAGATCAGATTTATCAGAGAAAGAAAATGAAATGATCCAGTTATCAAACGTTCGAACGGGATTGTTCCAGACACTACTTATGGATGATGTGAAATTTGAAGATGGTGGAATATATGCGAATCTTTGCACAATCTATTTG